>CAJJYX010000166.1 GCA_905197435.1 uncultured Bacteroides sp. | reverse complement strand
CCACGGAAACCGAACGGGATATAGTTCCCGGAAACCTGCTTTTGCGGTTCCTAACAGGATGTCCCGCAGTTCGGCTAGGCGGTTTCCTTTGGCACGGAGTGTATCTTCCAAAGCTTCGAACATGGTCCGATAGGATGTTTCGTCGAAATAGAGTTGTACACCGAGATTGTCGGCAGCTTGTACTTCCATGATGGCACTGGCTCCGGGCATTATGGCTACCATCCGCGTTTCGTCAGCATAGCTTACGGTAGCGGTGAAATTCATGTAGGTGATTTTCCCATCGGCAGACTGGCGGAAAAAACAGATAGGGCGGCCGAACTCAAAATTATGTTCTATATCAGTGTTTTCTGCGTGTGTAATCTCTATTACTAATTGATTCAGTGAATTGTAGTAACTTCGTCCCGGAGTGGCAGGATACCAGCAGAGTCCCCGTCTCACTTTTCGGGCGACCCCCATGTTTTCGGTTTGACGTTTGAACTCCTCTTTCTCGTATTCATATTCCATGCGCAGCAAAAGCTGTTGCTGCTGGAGGTGGATAATAGGACTATTTGAATCTTGTTCCTTCATGTTTGCAAAGGTAATCATTCTTCGCTTTCAGCGGAAAAATTGCTTTATTTTGTTAAACTATTCAGTCTTTTTAGTTGTTGATGATATTAATTTATAGTCTTTACAATAATGGAAATCTAAAAAAGCAGTGGTTATGGTATATGATTTAACGATGCTCGAAGCGTTTTATGCAGCTTATTTGCGGAAAATAGAACGCGTGCGAAACGTACTACAGCATCCAATGACTTTGGCTGAGAAAATTTTGTATGCTCATTTGTATGATGAGGATAAAGTGGAGAAATACAGACGGGGAGAAGATTATGTAAATTTCCGTCCCGACCGTGTAGCCATGCAGGATGCAACTGCCCAAATGGCTTTATTACAATTTATGAATGCCGGCCGTGAGCAGGTTGCCGTACCTTCCACTGTTCACTGTGACCATTTGATTCAAGCTTATAAAGGTGCAAAAGAAGACATCGCAACCGCTACAAAGACTAACGAAGAAGTCTATGATTTCCTTCGTGATGCCTCCTCGCGTTATGGTATTGGTTTTTGGCAGCCGGGGGCAGGCATAATCCATCAGGTAGTGCTCGAGAATTACGCATTTCCGGGTGGGATGATGGTAGGCACAGACTCTCATACGCCCAATGCCGGAGGTTTGGGCATGGTAGCTATCGGTGTAGGTGGTGCCGATGCTGTGGATGTGATGACCGGTATGGAATGGGAATTGAAAATGCCGCGTTTGATAGGAGTGCGTTTGACTGGTAAATTGAATGGCTGGGCAGCTCCCAAAGATGTTATTTTGAAGTTGGCGGGCATTCTTACGGTAAAAGGAGGGACCAATGCTATCATTGAATATTTCGGACCGGGAACAGCTTCATTGTCAGCCACCGGAAAGGCTACCATTTGCAATATGGGTGCAGAGGTGGGAGCGACTACCTCCCTTTTCCCTTATGATGAGCGTATGGGTGCTTATTTGAAAGCTACCGGGCGCGAAGAAGTGGCTGAGATGGCTGCTTCTGTGGCTGCCGACCTCCGTGCTGATGAAGAAGTTCTGGCAAATCCGGAAAAATATTACGACCGCATCATTGAAATAGACCTCTCGCTGCTGGAACCGTATATCAACGGACCCTTTACGCCGGATGTGGCGACACCGATATCGAAGTTTGCCGAGATTGTGATAACCAATAACTATCCCCGTCGGATGGAAGTAGGCCTGATAGGCTCGTGCACCAATTCATCTTATCAGGATTTGAGCCGTGCAGCCTCCCTTGCCCGGCAGGTAAGAGAAAAGAACTTAAAGGTAGCCTCCCCGTTGATTGTCAACCCCGGTTCGGAACAGATACGTGCCACTGCTGAACGCGACGGAATGATTGCTGCCTTCGAAGATATAGGTGCAACGATAATGGCGAATGCTTGCGGACCTTGTATAGGCCAATGGAAGCGCCATACTGATGATCCGGAACGTAAGAACTCCATCGTCACCTCTTTTAACCGTAACTTTGCAAAACGTGCCGACGGCAATCCGAATACCTTTGCTTATGTGGCTTCTCCCGAAATTACTATGGCATTGACTATTGCCGGTGACCTCTGTTTTGACCCTTTGCGGGATACACTGGTTAATGCTAAAGGAGAGATTGTGAAACTTTCTGAACCTGTCGGCGAAGAACTGCCGGTACATGGATTCATCGGAGGAAAAGAAGGATATATTGCTCCAAACAAAGAGCGGACGAAAATTGCGGTCAACCCTCATTCACAACGTTTGCAACTGCTGACTCCTTTCCCGGCCTGGGACGGCATGGATTTACTGAATATGCCTTTATTGATTAAGGTGCAGGGAAAATGTACTACCGACCACATTTCTATGGCAGGGCCGTGGCTTCGTTTCCGAGGGCATCTGGAAAACATTTCGGACAATATGCTGATGGGAGCCACCAATGCCTTCAATGGAGAGACGAACAAGGTTTGGAACCGTTCCACCAATACTTATGGAACAGTATCCGGCACGGCAAAGCTGTATAAGTCCGAAGGTATCCCTTCCATTGTCGTTGCCGAAGAGAATTATGGTGAAGGTTCCAGCCGTGAACATGCTGCCATGGAGCCGCGCTTCCTGAATGTACGTGTCATTTTGGCGAAAAGTTTTGCCCGTATCCATGAGACGAACTTAAAGAAACAAGGAATGTTGGCACTGACCTTTGCGGACAAGGCCGATTATGATAAGATTCGGGAACATGACCTGCTTTCTGTCATAGGGCTGAAAGATTTTACTCCGGGGCACACTTTGAAGGTGGTTCTTCACCACGAAGATGGAAGCAAAGAAAGTTTTGAAGTACAACATACGTATAACGAGCAGCAGATAGCCTGGTTCCGGGCCGGCTCTGCACTTAATGCGAGATAGGATATGGAAAAAATCATTATACCTTTTATTACCGGTGATGGAGTAGGAGCGGAAGTGACTCCATCTATGCAGGCTGTCGTAAATGCCGCTGTCAAGAAATCCTATGGTGACAAGCGTGCCATTGAATGGAAAGAAGTGCTGGCTGGAGAACGTGCCTTCAATGAAACCGGCTCCTGGCTGCCGGGTGAAACCATGGAAGCTTTCCGCACATATAAAGTGGGGATTAAAGGCCCTTTGACAACTCCTGTCGGTGGGGGCATCCGTTCGTTGAACGTGGCATTGCGCCAGACGCTTGATTTATATGTCTGCCAACGTCCTGTGCGTTGGTATAAGGGTATCGTTTCTCCGCTAAAGGAACCGCAGAAGGTAGATATGTGCGTATTCCGTGAGAATACCGAGGATATTTATGCAGGCATCGAATGGGAAGCCGGAACTCCGGAGGCTGAGAAGTTCTATCGTTTTCTCCATGACGATATGGGAGTGACGAAAGTCCGTTTTCCGGAGACCTCCTCGTTTGGTGTGAAGCCCGTTTCAAGAGAAGGAACGGAACGCTTGGTACGTGCCGCCTGCCGATATGCGCTTGAGCATCATCTGCCTTCCGTAACGTTGGTACACAAGGGAAACATCATGAAGTTTACGGAAGGTGGTTTCAGGAAGTGGGGCTACGAGTTGGCAGAGCGTGAGTTTGCTAAAGAGCTGGCGGAAGGGCGTCTGGTCATCAAGGACTGCATTGCCGATGCATTTCTGCAGAACACGTTGCTTATTCCCGAAGAATATTCCGTGATTGCCACGTTGAATCTGAACGGTGATTATGTGTCCGACCAACTGGCTGCCATGGTGGGTGGCATCGGCATTGCACCGGGTGCGAATATCAACTATAAAACGGGGCATGCCATCTTTGAGGCTACTCACGGAACAGCGCCGGGCATTGCCGGGAAGGACATTGTGAATCCTTGTTCCATCATTCTTTCCGCTGTGATGATGCTTGAGTATCTGGGTTGGAGAGAAGCCGCCTCTCTTATTGAGAAAGCTTTGGAGCGAAGTTTCACCGAGGCTCGTGCTACAGCCGACTTGGCCCGTTTTATGCCGGGTGGCGTCTCGCTGTCCACTTCGGCTTTCACCCGGGAGATTGTAGGACGAATAGAAAAAGGGAATAACGAATAAAATGAAACGATTATGAAGAAGGAGTATCTGATTTACAAGCTTTCCGAAGACATGAAGGAAGCTACCCGGATTGAGAATGAACTGTTCAAGAAGTTTGATGTGAAGCGTGGCTTGCGTAATGAGGACGGCACGGGAGTCTTGGTGGGCTTGACTAAAATAGGCAATGTGGTCGGTTATGAGCGCATTCCCGGTGGAGGGCTGAAACCTATTCCCGGCAAATTATTCTATCGTGGGTATGATGTGGATGACTTGGCGCATGGTGTTATTAAAGAGAAACGTTTCGGTTTTGAGGAAATCGCCTACTTGTTACTTTCCGGTCGTCTGCCCGACAAGGAAGAACTCTCTTCTTTCCGTGAACTCATCAATGACAACATGCCGTTGGAGCAGAAGACCAAGATGAATATCATTGAACTTGAAGGAAACAATATCATGAATATCCTGGCGCGCAGCGTGCTCGAGATGTACCGCTTCGACCCGGATGCCGATGATACTTCCCGCGACAACCTGATGCGCCAGTCGATCGAACTGATCTCCCGTTTCCCGACCATCATCGCCTATGCCTACAATATTTACCGGCACAGCCAGCAAGGCCGCTCGTTGCATATCCGCCATCCGCACGAAAACCTTTCGATCGCCGAGAACTTCCTTCACATGCTGAAAAAAGATTTCACCGGCCTGGAAGCCCGTACGCTCGATCTGCTGCTTGTCTTGCAGGCCGAACACGGCGGAGGAAACGCGGTGTATTGATAGCGGCATTTGCCCGCATTGTCGGGAGAAATTCGACGCGGCGGAAGCGGTAAATTATAGCACCTTGGGAACGCAAGTAAGCGGCCCTGTCAACTGTCCGCATTGCGGAGAGCCTATCAAAATCTTTTGTTCGGTGGAATATCTCTGTTCCCCGGCGGAAGAGTGAGGGGCGCAGATGGACGAATACACGACCAATTATCTGGAAGCCGCGGCGGAGGAAGCAGAGCGTTTCCGTGAAGCCGCGATGATACTTGTGGAGCAGGTGGGCGTATCAGCGGGAGAAGCCATATACCGCATTCAAGAAGCGTTGCAGGTCATACGGGACGTAATCACGTCCATTGCGGACACACCGACAAACGCAGTTGAAGAATTCATCACGCAAGTTGAAGAAGCCGTAGCACAGGCAGAGCCGAAGCACAGCCGCAGGAAACAGCGGAGGGAGCGGGCCTCGCTGATTGAACGGCGGTATATGGTCCAAATCAGACATTATGAGCGGGCGCGTCCTTTCCGCAGGGTATATAAGCCGCCTTGATAGAGCAGGAACAGGAGGAAACGGAGCAATGAAGCAAGAAAGAGTTATTGCTATTCTGGATTTTTACCGGGATATAGATAAAACAGTCACCATGAACGAGCGGGTTATTCGGAACCTTGAAGATCAATACTATTCCACGTTGGGCGCGGTGAATTCCGACGGTATGCCACACGGGAAAGGTGGGGTTTCAAACCCTGTCGAACGCGTCGTACTGAATATCCCGCAGTCCGTTTCCGACACTATCGCAAATATGCGCCGGGAAAACGAAAGGCTGACCGTGATAAAGGGCGAAATTCTTTCGGAGTTGAACGCCCTGAACTACCGCGAAAAAGCGGTGATTTCCGGCTTTTACATAGACGGGCTTCAATGGGAACGTCTTTCGCAACGCGTAAATTACAGCCCGCGGCAATGCCGGAATATCCGAAACATTGCGTTGGATAGATTGGCAAAGCGCTTTGAGCAGAACAAGCGGATTTCCCGCTACGTTTTCCCGGAAAAATAAGATTGCCACCTATTGCCCGTTTTTCCTGCTATAATTGGCATTGTGAAAAGTGAACACAACGATACGGGCGGCGCATTCCTCCACGCCGCCGGAAGCCTGAAAACGGACCATGTTTTGAACATGGCCCGTTTTTTACGCATTTCCGCGGCAACGCCCAGAACGAAAAATGAAAAACAAACGAAAGGGGGCGCGGCGGACGCATGGCAAGAGAGCGAAACCCGGAACGTGACAAAGCCCGGCGGATATGGCTTGATTCTGGCGGAACGCTGACGGCCCGACAGGTTGCGGAGCAAGTCGGCGTAAAGCCTGAACAGGTCCGCAAATGGAAAAGCCTTGATAGCTGGGCGGCGGAACTTGAAGCGCAGAAACCACCGCGGAAGCGCGGCGGACAACCCGGCAATAAGAACGCCGCAGGTGCGGGCGCTCCACGCAGAAACCGAAACGCGGAAACCCACGGCGCATATTCAACGGTTCGCCTTGCGGACCTCCCGGACGAACAGCGCGAATACATCGAAAGTATCACGCTTGACACGGGAACGAATATGCTTTCTGAATTGCAACTTCTGATTGCAAAGGAAGCCGACCTGCAAAGCAAGATTGCAAAGATAGAGAACGGCGACCCGGACGCGCTGTATATTGACCGCGTTGTTGAAATGTGTGCGCCAAAGAGTACGGAGCGTTTGGAGCAACAGCAAGAGAAACTGGAAACCCTGCGCCGTAAGCGTGATGACCTGACGTGGGAGATTGACAGCGGCCCGGATGGTAAGCCACCGTCAAAGGCAAAGCAAAAGCAACTGGACGCATTACAACGCGAAATAGCCGCGCTGGAAGATACCACGGCAGACCGTCAAATGGAGTTGGAGAAATCCAGTTACAAAGTCAATATGCAAACAGTCATCAAGGCAAGCGCGTTTGATCGCGCTATGAAACTGGAAGCCGAACTAAACAAGATACACGGGCGTATCATCAAGCTACTTGATTCTATCAAGGGTTATGAGATGGAAAGCCGCCGCCTGCGCCTTGAAGAGCGCAAATATAATCTTACGAAGCAAAAACTATCAGGAGCGTTCGACGTTGACCCTGAAACGGGCGAAATCATCGACGAAGTGGACGACCCGTGCGGCGACCCGGAAATTTGAAATAGGTTCTTTCGGCGGAGCCTACGGCCTGCGG
>CAJJYX010000165.1 GCA_905197435.1 uncultured Bacteroides sp. | reverse complement strand
AAACGATAAAAAAGCAGACCACGTATTCCGAATGAAATACGTGGTCTGCTTTTTGTTATTATCAAGTAGATAAACCTTCTTATCTTCTTAAACGGTCTGCCGCCTTCACCATCACCTCATCTTTGTAGATGGCACGGAAGGCCAGATAGTTGAGGATGATGGCTACCACCGGAAGGCAAAGCGCCCATCCAAGCTGGAAAGCCGTGGCATCCAAATCGCCCTTCAAAATAAACATAAATACGCAGAATGCTATGTAGTAGCCTATCAGCAGAATACTACTGAAAATTGTCATGCGTATTTGCAACATACGGTTACGGAAAAGGAATATAGTGCAGAAAGCAATAAGTGCGCTAAGCAACAATATTCCGAACAAGCCCCAAGTAGACTGGAATCCTCCGTCGGCCAGAGATACTCCCAGGGGTTTGAAGACATGCGTTGTCACTCCGTCCGCTCCGATGAACTGTCCTACGGGCATGCAGATTGCCACAACCAGCAGGGCGGTTACCAACAACAAATAAACGGATTGAATACGTTGTATCATTACTGCAATTTTTCTTTTTCCTTAGCCGGATTGCGATAGTAAATCTTACCTTCAACATACTCTTGTGTTGCAATCAATGTCGGCTTCGGCAGTTTTTCATAATAGCGGGAAATCTCAATCTGTTCCCGGTTCTCGAACACTTCTTCCAGATTGTCATTGTAAGAGGCAAACTCAGCAAGCTTCTTGGAAAGGTCATTCTTGATTTCCACACTAATCTGGTTGGCACGCTTTCCGATAATAGCTACGGTTTCGTATACATTACCGGTATCCTCACACAACTCCATCATATCACGGGTTACCGTAGTAGTAGGAGCATTGGTCTTTCTGTAATCCATAAAATTTATCTATTGTATTAATTACTAATTACAAATCACTAAGTATCTATTGCTTATCATTTCTTGCAGTCTGCCACTGCAATTCAGATAGTCCGCAGATTCCCGTCACTCTTCATCACTCTTTTCTCCCAACACCTTCTGTGCCTCTTTGAAGATCCGGTCGGCTTCTTTCGTATACTTGCTTTCGGGGAACTCGTTCTTGAAGGCATAACATTCATCCACCGCTTCGCGGTAACGCTCTGCTTTTTTATCTTCCACACTATACACAGCCAATTCGTACTTGGCACGCAGTATAAGGATGGACAAGTCTTCGCGCAGATTGGTATAGGGATAATCTTTCAAGGCATTTTGGGCAGTAATGACACAAGCCTGATAGTTGTTGCCCAAATAGTTGCCCATATTGTAGTAAAGTCTGGCCGAAAGGTATTCTTTCATCACCAGCTTGTCCTGCAAGGCAAATATCATATTCTGGGCTTCCTCCTTCTTTGAGCTATTGGGGAAGTACTCCATGAACATCTGCAACTGCTGGATGGCGCTGTATGTACCGGATTGGTCCAAACGCGGCTCCGGGGTATCCAGATACAAGGCTTTGCCGGCATGGAAACGTGCCAGTTCCGTGAATGTGCCACGAGGATAAACATTGTAGTACTGGATGAAAGTCTGCGCAGCAGTCTGATAATCCTTCTGATTATAGTAACTCATGCCCAGCATATAGAGGGATTCCTCCGCCTTATCAGTACCTTTGAGGATGGCAATCAATTCGTTGAGCAAAGTAGCAGCACGATTGTACTGACCTTTTGCGAAGTAATTCTTTGCCGCCTCGTACTTGTATTCGTAATTTGTGCTTTTCAGCAACTTGTTGTATTCTCCACACGAGGAGAGCAGCAAAGCTGCAAGCAGAGTTATTAGGATGTTCTTCTTCATTACTTTTGTTCAAATAATGCGCAAAGATAGGGGTTCGCATTGAATAAAGCAACGATACGAGCCTTAATTTTTCAAAAACCAGACGAACAGGCAAGAAATAGGGATTAATGGTTAGGGATTAGGGGTTAATGGTTAGGGGTTAGTGATTAGTGTTTAGGGATTAGTGGTTAGGGATTAGTGATTAAGTGGCTAGGGATTAGGGATTAGTGATTAAGTGATTAGGGGGTAGGGATTAAGTGATTAGGGGGGGTAAGTGGTTAGCAATTAGCGATTAGTGGTTAGTGGTTGCGCTATTACTCCGCATGGCACTAATCCCTAATCGCTAATCCCTAATCCCTAACCCCTAATCCCTATTTTTACAGTTTATACAAATCGCTCGCCGCCAATAAATCGACTTTCTTTTCGGTCAATACACGGATACAGTTATCCATGTCATTGGGACGGATGATGACGTTGGCCGTTTCACCGTTGGCAAAGGAATACATATACTCGATGAACACGCCTTCATCGGATAGGAAACGGAGTACTTTCGCCAATGAACCGGGGATATTGGGGCAACTGATGCCTACCACATCTGTCACGTTTACAGCGAAATGATTATCTTTCAAAGCCTTATATGCTTTATCCGGTTCAGAAACAATACCACGAAGAATACCGAAGTCGGCATTCTCTGCAATACATAGAGCAGAAAGGTTGACACCTTCTTTGGCAAGGACCTCGGTCACCTCTGTGAGACGGCCGGACTTGTTCTCCAGAAAAATGGAAAGTTGTTTTGCTACCATGATTATTGAGTTATGAGTTATTGGGTTATAAGTCGTTAAAGTTTGCGGTTGTCGATGACACGCTTGGCTTTGCCTACGCTACGCTCGATGCTGCGCGGCTCTACCAGACGGACATCTACACCGAGGCCAAGCACACTCTGCAAGCGGGCTACGAGCTTCTTCCTCAGAGCCAGCATCTTGTTGATTTCATCGGAATAGTATTCAGGACGAACTTCAACCTGCAATTCCATGGTATCGGTATTGTTCTTGCGGTCTACCAACAGGAGGTAGTGGGGTTCGAACTCCGGCATTTCAAGAATGACGGACTCTATCTGAGTGGGGAATACATTGACACCACGGATAATCAGCATGTCATCGCTACGTCCCAGGATGCGGTCCATACGAACCAGCGTACGTCCGCAGGAGCATTTGTCGTAATGCAAGGCTGTGAGGTCCTTGGTGCGGTAGCGCAACAACGGCATACCTTCTTTGGTGAGGTGCGTAAATACCAATTCGCCGGTCTGGCCGGGAGCTACCGGCTCAAGGGTCTTGGGGTCTACGATTTCGGGGAAGTAATGGTCTTCGTTGAGGTGGGTACCGTGCTGGCACTCGCATTCATAGCCCACACCGGGACCGGCAATCTCGCTCAGCCCGTAAATATCGAATGCCTTGATGCCCAGCTTGGCCTCAATATCCCGACGCATACTCTCGGTCCACGGCTCGGCGCCGAAAGCACCTATTCTCAACTTGAACTCTTCGCGAGGAAGACCGGAGTCCTTGATGGCATCTGCCAGATAGAGGGCGTATGAGGGTGTACAGCAAAGTACGGTAGAACCGAAATCATGCATCAGCGTAATCTGCTTCTCCGTATTGCCACTGGACATCGGGATAACGGAAGCCCCGATATTCTCGGCACCGGCATGCGCACCCAGTCCGCCGGTGAAAAGTCCGTAACCATAGGATACTTGGAAGATATCCGAACTGCTTGCGCCGTAGGCGGTGAAAGCCCGTGAAAGGCATTCGGACCATACCGAAAGGTCTTTGCGGGTATAACCTACCACAGTGGGCTTGCCGGTGGTACCGGAAGAGGCATGGATACGCACGATCTGGCTCATGGGTACGGCACAGAGTCCGAAGGGGTAGTTGTCCCGCAAATCATACTTGGTGGTAAAAGGCAGCTTTACAATATCATCTATACTGTTTATGTCATCGGGAGTAATGCCCAGTTCCTGCATTTTCTTACGGTAAAAAGGAGTGTCATGATACACACGCTCCACAGTCTTTTTGAGACGAATGCTCTGGATTTTACGAAGGCTTTCGCGGTCCATGCATTCGATGCTTTCATTCCAAATCATGTTCTACGTTGTATTAATTATTAATGGTTATTATCTATTAGCCGCAAAGTAAACAAAAAATTTGTTTATCTCAAAAAAATTACCGATTATTGCCATTCCTAAAAAGAGAATAATGAACAAATTTGAACTGACATCCGCCTACCGACCCACCGGTGACCAACCGGAGGCCATCGCACAACTGACCGAAGGTGTGCGCGAGGGACTTCCTGCACAGACATTACTCGGAGTCACCGGTTCCGGAAAGACATTCACCATAGCCAACGTCATTGCCAACATCAACAAGCCCACGTTGATATTGAGCCACAACAAGACATTGGCCGCCCAGTTGTACAGCGAGTTCAAAGGATTCTTCCCGAACAATGCCGTGGAATACTATGTATCCTATTACGACTATTACCAGCCCGAAGCCTATCTGCCGTCTTCGGACACATACATAGAAAAAGACCTCGCCATCAACGACGAGATAGACAAGCTGCGCCTTGCCGCCACCTCGGCCCTGCTTTCGGGCAGGAAAGACGTGGTGGTGGTGTCCTCCGTTTCGTGCATCTACGGAATGGGAAACCCGGCTGACTTCTACAACAACGTCATCGAAGTGCAGCAAGGCAAGAACTTCAGCCGCAATGTCTTCCTGCGCCGTCTGGTGGACAGCCTTTACGTGCGCAACGACATCGACCTGAACCGTGGCAACTTCCGCGTGAAAGGCGATACGGTGGATATCTACCTGGCCTATGCCGACAACCTGCTGCGTGTCACTTTCTGGGGGGATGAGGTGGACAGCATCGAAGAAGTAGACCCCGTGAGTGGCGTTACCGTTGCCAAGTTCGATGCCTACAAGATATATCCCGCCAACCTCTTCATGACCACCAAGGAAGCCACGTTGCGCGCCATACACGAAATAGAGGATGACCTGCACAAGCAAGTGCAATGGTTCGAAAGCGAAGGACGCCCATTCGAAGCCAAGCGCTTGCAGGAACGGGTGACATACGATATGGAAATGATACGTGAACTGGGGCATTGCTCCGGCATTGAGAATTATTCGCGCTACTTTGACGGACGCGCTGCCGGTACCCGCCCCTACTGTCTCTTGGACTTCTTTCCCGAAGATTTCCTGATAGTCATTGACGAAAGCCACGTCAGTGTCCCGCAGATACGTGCCATGTACGGAGGCGACCGTGCCCGCAAGATAAATCTGGTGGAATACGGATTCCGCCTGCCTGCCGCCATGGACAACCGCCCGTTGAAGTTCGATGAATTCGAAGAAATGGCCAAACAGGTGATTTACGTCAGCGCCACACCGGCAGACTATGAGCTGATGAAATCCGAAGGCATCGTGGTGGAGCAGGTCATCCGTCCGACGGGACTGCTGGACCCCATCATAGAAGTGCGTCCCAGCCACAACCAGATAGACGACCTGATGGAAGAAATCCAAGTGCGCATCGAGAAAAACGAGCGTACCCTTGTCACCACCCTCACCAAACGGATGGCGGAAGAGTTGACGGAATACCTGCTGAACAACAACGTGAAATGTAATTATATCCACAGCGATGTAGACACCTTGGAGCGTGTGAAGATTATGAGCGACTTGCGCGAAGGGGTGTACGATGTGCTCGTCGGTGTCAACCTGCTGCGTGAAGGCCTCGACTTGCCGGAAGTGTCTCTTGTTGCCATCCTTGATGCGGACAAAGAAGGCTTCCTCCGTTCACACCGCTCGCTGACACAGACCGCCGGACGTGCCGCCCGTAATGTGAACGGAATGGTCATCATGTATGCCGACAAGATAACGGACAGCATGCAGCTGACCATCGACGAGACCAACCGCCGCCGCGCCATTCAGGAGGCCTACAACCAGGAGCACGGCATCACCCCGCAATCGGTGCAGAACGCCGTGCGCGCGCTGATTGAGATCACCGATAAGGCCGAGGCCGATCCGCGCAGCCGCGCCATGGACGAGGACGAGCGCGCCATGCTGATGCAGCAGCTGGAGGATCAGATGCTGGACGCCGCCAACAGCCTGGACTTTGAAAAGGCTGCCAAGCTGCGCGATCAGCTATTTGAATTGAAGGGCAAGTCCCCCGTGGACAAGCCACAGCCCACGCGCAGAAAGCGCCGTGTAAAACGATAAACCAGCAACAAAGCCGCCCCGTCATTCAAACGGAGCGGCTGTTTTTTCGCTATTCCGGGCTTATTCCTTCTCTTTCTTTTTATAAAAGATAAAGGCCGACGCTGCCAGCAGCAGCGGAAACACGAACGCGCCGATATTGACCGGCTTGATTCCACCAAGGAAGGAAACCAGGCCGAGCAGCGAAATCAGCAGACACGCAATCGCGCATCCCTTGCAGGTTTTCTTTGTCATCGCAGCTCCCCCCTAAAGAATCTTCCTATCTCTCACATTTGCTTTCGTCTTTGGCACAGATGCTGATCAGATCACGCTTGATCTGCTCATGCTGCTTGCAGAACATATCCGGCAGCTCATCCAGGGCAAAATATTTGAGGTCTATGGTTTCGTCCTGATCGCAGCGCAGGCTGCCTGCAATCGCCTTCAGGCGGTATACAATGCAGATGCTGTGCGCCTGATCGCCGTTGGGATAACGCATTTCGCTGTCCGTATAGATGCCCAGCAGCGATTGGACTTCAACGTCCAGCCCGGTTTCTTCCTTCAGTTCACGGATTGCGGCCTGCTCCGGCGTTTCGCCGATTTCAATTGCGCCGCCGGGAAAGCCCCACATGCGGCTGTCCCCGCGCTTCTGCAAAAGCACGCGGCCGCGCTCGTCAAACAGGCATCCGCCCGCAAAAGCCAGGATCACCTTTTCGTGCCCAACCTTGCTTCTCAGCCACCTGATATAATCTATCATCCTGCTTTACCCCTGGTGCAGCGGCAGCTCCACCGTGAAGGTTGTGCCCTTGCCTACTTCGCTTTCCACATGGATTTCGCCGCCATGCAGCATCACCAGCTGATGCACAATGGCCAGTCCCAGGCCGGTGCCGCCCGCCTCGCGACTGCGCGCCTTATCCACGCGGTAGAAACGATCAAAGATATGCGGCAGATGCTCGACGGCAATGCCGGGGCCGTTGTCCTTGACCTTGAGCACCGCGTCGCGGCCCGATTTCTGCAGCGTGACCGTCACCTTGCCGCCCTCCTGGGTATACTTGAA
>CAJJYX010000164.1 GCA_905197435.1 uncultured Bacteroides sp. | reverse complement strand
CTGCGCAAGAAAATCGGAGTTTATGGCAAATGTATCGTAACACGCTTGGGATATGGGTATTGCTTCGAAACCGAATAACGACAGGCACTTTCTGTCCTTCAGCCGGAAACTCTTTCTTTCGGTCATCTCACTGTTCCTCGTATTCTCCGCCTGCTTCATCGCCTACCAGTATCAGAGGGAAAAAGAATACAAAGTAGAGTTGCTGGACATGCAGCTACAGGACTACAATGACAGACTGTACCAGGAACTTCGTTACCTCCCCGACAGCCTATGGACTTCCATGCTGGACAGTTACATCTCCAAATATGTGGACAAGGAGTTGCGTGTCACCGTGGCAGACCCTCACGGCAACGTGTTGTTTGACAGCTCCCGGAACGACAGCCATGGGCTGGACAACCACATCAAGCGCCCCGAAGTACAAAAAGCCCTGAAAAACGGTAAAGGCTACGACGTGCGGCGTATCTCTGAAACTACCGGCAAGACCTATTTCTATTCCGCCACAGCCTACGAAAACTGCATCATCCGCTCAGCCCTGCCCTATGACATCAATCTGATGAACAATCTGGCTGCCGACCCACACTACATCTGGTTCACGGTCATCGTATCACTGCTGCTGATATTCATCTTCTACAAATTCACCTCCAAACTGGGCAGCGCCATCAACCACTTGCGCGAGTTCGCCAAAAGAGCCGACAAGAACGAACCCATAGAAATGGACATACAAGCCGCCTTCCCGCACAATGAACTTGGAGAGATTTCGCAGCACATCATACAGATATACAAGCGCTTGCGCGAAACGAAAGAGGCCCTATACATCGAGCGCGAAAAACTGATTACCCACCTGCAGACCTCCCGTGAAGGTTTGGGCGTATTCACCAAAGACAAAAAGGAGATACTGGTAAACAATTTGTTCACCCAATACGGCAATCTGATTTCAGACACCAACCTACAGACTACCGAAGAGATATTCTCCATCTGCGAATTTCAAAAGATAACGGATTTCATCAACAAGGCCCAGAAACGCCCTTTCTATAACGAAGAACGAAGGATGTCCGTCCACATCAATAAAAACGGACGTATCTTCATCGTGGAGTGCATCATCTTCCAAGACCTCAGCTTTGAGATTTCCATCAACGACATCACCCAGGAAGAGGAACAAATCCGGCTGAAACGGCAGTTGACCCAAAATATCGCCCATGAATTGAAAACTCCCGTAAGCAGCATACAAGGTTACCTGGAAACCATCGTGAACAATGAGAACATCGCACCCGAAAAGATGCAGGTTTTCCTGGAACGCTGCTATGCGCAGAGCAACCGCCTGAGCCGCCTGCTGCGCGACATATCCGTATTGACCCGCATGGATGAGGCTGCCAATATGATTGACATGGAAAAGGTGGACATCAGCATGCTGGTGGCAAACATCGTCAACGAAGTATCCCTGGAACTGGAACAAAAGCAAATCACCGTTGTCAATTCCCTGAAGCCGAAGATACAACTGCGAGGCAACTACTCCCTGCTCTACTCCATCTTCCGCAACCTCATGGACAACGCCATCGCCTATGCCGGCACCAACATACATATCAACATCAGCTGTTTTCGCGAAGACGATAATTACTACTATTTCAGTTTTGCCGATACCGGCGTCGGTGTCTCTCCCGAGCATCTGAACCGTCTGTTCGAACGCTTCTACCGTGTAGACAAGGGACGTTCGCGCAAGTTGGGCGGCACCGGTCTGGGACTTGCCATAGTGAAGAATGCGGTTATCATCCATGGAGGCACCATCTCTGCCAAAAACAATCAAGGCGGAGGTTTGGAGTTCGTATTTACATTGGCAAAAGAGAAACAACAGTAAAAGCCGGATGAAAAGTCATTGATTACTCATTTTGCAGCCGAATGCAGTAGACTGATAATCAGCAGTCTACTGCTTTATTTAATTTGCTGACAATAAAGTAACGCTTTATTCCCTACAAAGCAGCGCTTTATTGCAAGTAAAGCGACACTTTACTACCGACAAAGCAGCACTATACCACCAGTGAAGTGACACTCTACCGTCTACAAAGTATTTGCATGGCCATTATAAACAGGCAATGAAGGCATGGAGTTTTTGCAAATTTATTATTCATTGAATTGTTTTCTCGAAAAGAATTCCTATCTTTGCCATGCATTGGTTCGCTTCCCTCTTCGGGGAAAGTGATTAAAAGGGAATCAGGTGTAAATCCTGGACAGTCCCGCTGCTGTTAGTTTCGCGCAACGTTGCAGGCAATTACTCTATGCCACTGGAATACCCATCCGGGAAGGCGCCTGCAACAGAAACAAGTCAGAAGACCTGCCATGCATACTTTATCATTGCTTTCGAGGAAAAAGCGTTGAGTCTAATGAGCCGGACAAACCGTCCATCATTTCATTCATCAAACCTAATTCAAAGAAAGTAAAGAAGGTCATAAACTCTGCCAAAGTTTATTTGATGATGTCCGGCCGAAGTGATTTCGTCCGGACATTCGCTTTACAAAAAGTCACTCTTCAGTTGGATATCACGTAATTTTTATCTAAATTCGGCACATCAAACCGCATCGACCGGTTTATCCGTTAACCTATTGTCAAATCATAAAAGATACAAAGTCTATGGAATTACCATTTGCCGAATCATGGAAAATCAAAATGGTGGAACCTATCCGCAAAAGCACCCGCCGGGAACGCGAACAATGGCTGAAAGAGGCCCACTACAACGTATTCCAACTCAAATCAGAGCAGGTTTATATAGACCTCATCACCGACTCGGGCACAGGTGCCATGAGCGACCGCCAATGGGCAGGCATGATGCTGGGCGACGAAAGCTATGCCGGAGCCACCTCGTTCTTCAAACTGAAAGAAGTCATCACCCGTCTCACCGGATTCGAGTATATCATCCCCACCCACCAAGGACGCGCCGCCGAAAACGTGCTTTTCTCTTATCTGGTGCACGAAGGTGACATTGTGCCGGGAAACTCCCATTTCGACACCACCAAAGGGCATATCGAAGGACGCCGGGCACAGGCCTTGGACTGCACCATAGACGAAGCCAGACAGACACAACTGGAAATCCCCTTCAAAGGCAATGTGGACCCGAAGAAACTGGAAAAGGCATTGCAGGAACATGGCGGACAGATACCGTTCATCATCATCACCATCACTAACAATACCGCAGGCGGACAGCCGGTTTCCATGCAGAACCTACGCGAAGTGCGCGCCATTGCAGACAAGTATGGCAAGCCTGTCCTTTTCGACTCGGCACGCTTTGCGGAAAACGCCTACTTCATCAAAACCAGGGAAGAAGGCTACCGCAACAAGAGCATCAAGGAAATCACCCGCGAAATGTTCGACCTTGCCGACGGCATGACGATGAGCGCCAAAAAAGACGGCATCGTCAACATGGGCGGATTCATTGCCACCCGCCGGAAAGACTGGTATGAAGGCGCCAAAGGCTTCTGTGTGCAATTTGAGGGCTACCTCACTTACGGCGGCATGAACGGTCGCGACATGAATGCCCTCGCCATCGGCCTGGACGAGAATACGGAATTCGACAATCTGGAAACCCGCATCCACCAGGTGGCCTATCTCGCCGCGAAACTGGATGAGTACGAAATACCTTACCAACGTCCCGCAGGCGGCCATGCCATCTTTGTGGATGCCCCCAAAGTGCTGACGCATGTGCCCAAGGAAGAATTTCCGGCACAGACGCTCACTGCCGAACTGTATCTGGAAGCAGGCATACGCGGCTGTGAAATCGGTTACCTGCTGGCAGACCGCGACCCGGTGACCCGCGAAAACCGCTTCAACGGCCTGGACTTGCTGCGGCTTGCCATCCCCCGCCGCGTATACACCGACAATCACATGGACGTGGTGGCAGCCGCTTTGAAGAATGTATATGACAGGCGGGAAAGCATCACCCACGGAGTACGCATCACCTGGGAAGCTCCGCTGATGAGGCACTTCACTGTGCAACTGGAAAGACTGTAGGAACCTTACAAGCTCAACGTCAAGACGAAATCCGGAAACAGATAATAACGGATAGTGAACCGGCGTTTCTCCACCGTACGATATTCCTCGGCGGAGAATGCGCCGTCTTCATTTACAGAAAAAGGTAAAATGCGCATGTGTCGGCGGAAATCAACTTCCGAAGCATTCAGGCATTTGAACATCGTCTCCTTTGCCGACCAGTGCAATAACAGTGACCAGGTGTCGGTTCCCCGAAACACAGACGGCTGTTCATCGTCGCGCATGAACTTATGCGCCACCTTCCTCACCCGCTCGCCATACTGCTCGATGTCAATGCCCACTTCCCGGCCCGGCATTCCCAGGACAACAGCCACATAACCTTTTGTATGCGAGATACTGAGGGAGAAGGAGGCATCCGCCAGATAAGGTTTTCCACCGGGATGATAGGCTATCTCCTTCTCTTCTCCCAACAACGTGTAGAGCAAAACGCGGACAGCCAGCCACTCCAAACGGCGATGTACCGCAGCGAAGCGCTGCATGCCTTCCCGATACACTTCCCGATGAGGGAGCATGGCCAACAATTCCTCCGGAGATTCCTCCGTTTTCCAAATTCCCCATCGACAGGGAGGGACCGTATGTTGCAAGAAGAGGGGCATAAGTAAAGGATGAGGGCTGAAGGGTTAAAGGGAGGAGGGACTGGGTTCTGCCGGGGCATTTATCGTGAACTTCACTTTCAGGATACGACGGTTGTCCATCTCCAGCACTTCAAATTCATAACGGTCGTAAGTCACCTTTTCATGGAGAGCGGGAAATTCCCCCTTCAATTCCAGCAAAAGTCCGGCAAGTGTGTCGGCATCCCCCGCCACATCATCGAATGTTTCCTCGTCTATCTTCGTTATTTTATAGAAATCAGTCAGCTGGGTCTTGGCTTCAAACACCCAGGTATGGTCATTCAGTACGGCATACGTACGCTCTTCATCATCATATTCGTCATGAATTTCGCCCACAATTTCCTCGATAATATCCTCCATGGTGACAATGCCCGACGTACCGCCGAACTCATCGACCACAATGGCTATATGAATCTTGTTTGCCTGGAAGTCGCGCAACAAATCATCAATCATCTTGGTTTCGGGCACAAAATAGGCAGGACGGATAAGCGACTGCCAACGGAAATTGTCCCCCTTGTTCAGATGGGGAAGCAAGTCCTTGATATAAAGCACCCCCTTGATATTGTCACGGTTGTCTGCATAGATGGGAATACGGGAATAAACATTCTCCACGATGCACTTCACCACATCCTTGAAAGGGGTGCGAATATCCAGATCCACCACATCCAGACGGGAGGTCATGACTTCCTTGGCCGTTTCCCCGCCAAAGCGGATGATGCCTTCCAGTATATTGTTTTCCTCCGAAAGCTCCGCTTTATCGGTCAGTTCCAAGGCATGCGAGAGTTCATCGACCGATATATTATGGTTCTTGCGAACCACATGCTTGTTCAGGAAAGAAGTGGAACGCACCAGCATGGACGCCAACGGATAGAACATGGAACGGAACAATGTGATGCCGGATGCCGCAAAACGGCAGAAAGCCAGCGTTTTCTGGGCCGAATATATCTTAGGCATGATTTCACCGAAAAGCAACAACAGAAACGTGAGGACTACCGTCAGGATAAGGAACTCTGCAATGGGTGAATGAAATTGGAACACATTCATAAAGAAGAAATTGCAGAGCATGATAATGGTTACGTTCACGAAGTTGTTCGTAATCAGAATCGTTGCCAACAAACGTTCGCTGTCTTCCAGCAGGTTACTGATTTTCTCATCCGAAGGGTGCTTTCTCTCCGCTATGGCATTCAAGTCTGACGGAGAAAGAGAGAAAAAGGCTATCTCGGAGGCTGATGCAAAGCCGGAAACGAGCAAAAGCAAGCCTGCCAACACAATGGCTACAATGGCCGAAATAGAAGGAGCCTGTACGGATATACCGTTAAAAACATCTGCCAACTGGCATAAATAAGCGTCTGGGTCCAAAGATTTTGGTTTTAGTTAAACAATTAGAACGGCAAGTCGTCCGTCGGATTATCTTGTGCAGGGATGGCCTGCGGTTGTACTGTTTGTTGTGGTTGGGCTGTCGCTCCGGCCTGCGGTGCATAAGGGGTGGCACCGGGAGTTGCCGTTCTCGGAGTAAGCATCTCCATATTGTCGACAAATATCTCGGTCACATAGCGCTTGATGCCTCCCTGGTCGTCGTAAGAACGAGTACGTATCTTACCTTCCACATAGAGTTTATCGCCTTTGTGCACATATTTCTCAACAACCTCGCCTAAACGGCTGCGGAATATCAGGTTATGCCATTCGGTACGGTCCGGAATCTGCGTACCGTTCTGCAAAGTGTATCCTTTCTCCGTAGTGGCCAAAGAAAGCTGGGCAACACAATTTCCACCTTCATAATAGGTAATCTTAGGGTCTTGTCCCACATTTCCTATCAATATCACTTTATTTACTGACATAAGCTTCTATTTATTAATTTGCTGCCAAAATTAACGAGAATATTCACACCATGCAAGAATACAAACAACTTTTATACATATTTCTCCAAGAAAGCATGTATCAGCCGGGGCACTGCATAATGGCTTAAATCGTCAACCGCAACCCGCTGGTAACCCGGGAAGGAGCACGAATTATCGGGCAAAACGACCTCATAGAAATTAGCATAAATCACTCTGTGAGACAGTACATGCTTCACACCCCGAACTACCGTACGAACCATCCGTACCTCCTCCTTCTCTGCAAAAAACGCATGAAATTGCGGACAAGCCAGAAATTCTTCTTCGGATAAATCTTTTTCCGTCTCGACCAGAGGCAATTCAAAGAGATTTTTCCAGATATCGTTTCCCGTCCTCTTATGTATTAAGGTATGCGCGCCCATGCGTACATATATATAATTAAAATAGCGGTTGACCGTCTTTGTTCTGTGCTGCTTCACGGGCAATTGCTGTACTTTTCCTTCCGACAACGCCTGGCAGCTGCCGGACAAAGGGCAAAACAGACAATCGGGTGACTGTGGTGTGCACCGCACGGCTCCGAAATCCATAATCGCCTGATTATAATCTGCCGGCCGGGATTTGTCAAGCATCTCCTCAGCCAAAGTAGTAAACGTTTTTTTCCCTTCGGTGGAGTCGATGGGAATGTCAATGCCGAAATAGCGGGAAAGTACCCGATACACATTCCCATCGACCACAGCATAAGGCATGTCATAGGCAAAGGAGCAGACG
>CAJJYX010000163.1 GCA_905197435.1 uncultured Bacteroides sp. | reverse complement strand
ACCATGAATGTGGAGGTGGATGCCGCCACTAAAAAAATAAGAAAGTGGAAAGGTGAAAATTACTACGCAGTACATTGCACAGCGGTTTTCATCTTTCCACTTTCTATTTTCAATTCTTACTTGTCATTATCTCCAATACCAATTTATCCGTTTCATTCATTCCTTTAGAACCAATTGTGGTCAGATTACGGATACTCTGGTCCACATCCTCATCAATAATACCTTCTACAGAAGTTACACAACGGTTTTCCATGGCCATGATGGCTGAAAGCACTGCGGTTGAAACCCCGGTAGTTACTTTCAATGCACAACTGGGTTTGGCACCGTCACAAATCATTCCGGTAAGATTGGCAATCATGTTCTGTACAGCATATGCCACTTGCTCATAAGTACCTCCCATCAGCCAAGTTATACCGCAACTGGACCCCGTGGCAGCAACCACACAACCACACAAGGCAGATAAACGGCCTAAACTCTGCTTAATATAGATTACTGTCAAATGGCTCAACATCAAGGCACGAATCAATTCTTCTTCTGATTTCCCGTTCTCTTCGGCATAGACCAGTACGGGAAGGGTGGCGGATATCCCTTGATTGCCACTGCCGGAATTGCTCATTACCGGAATCATGGCACCGGCCATACGGGCATCACATGCACCGGAAGTATAAGAAAGAATATGAGAGAAAACACTGTCACCCATAATCCGGTGTTCGTAAGTACCACGTAGGATTTTACCCAAGCCATGACCGTATTCACCTTCGAAGGAACGTTCGGCGGCAGCCTTGTTCAGCCGTGCCGTATCAAGGATAAAACGGATATCGTCTAATGGGGCAGTCATGGCGAAGTCATACACTTTGCGTAAAGTCAAATCCAATATGTTATCATCCGCTTCGGTGCAAGAGACGGTTTGTTTGTCCAACAGAATGTCACCGTTACGCGTTATATAGGTAAAACAAGTATGCCCACCGGCAATAATGGCAGTCGCTTTATCGGCACCGGCTTCACAACATACTTCTATATAGAGTTTCTCCTCTATGTCGTTTTTCAATGATATATGAATTCGTTTTTCATCTATAAAGCGCTTTCCTTCTTTCACGGCATCAGGGGTACTGTCTTTCAACACTTCTAATTGATATGCCGACTTACCGATCAGAGCTCCAAGTGACACAGCAATCGGTAATCCAATCATTCCCGTACCGGGAATGCCCACCCCCATTGCATTCTTCAGGATATTGGTACTCAACAATACAGTTATCTTTTCGGGACGCTTACCCAATACTTCCGTAGCCTTCGCTACACACAAAGCTACAGCTATAGGTTCTGTACAACCAATAGCAGGAATCACTTCAGATTTGACTAAAGCAATAATCTGCCGTCTCTCCGTTTCTGTCATATCATTTCTACAATTTGATTATTTATCATGCAAATGTAGGAAAAAACAAACAAAAAGCCCTCCTCTGCAGCCTGAAAATCAGGAGGCAAAGGAGGGAAAATACTATATCAAAAATAAGTTATTCAGCTGCAGTCAGATTCAAACCTATTTCCAGACGAGTCGTTTCATTGATTATTTCAGGTAAAGCCTTCAACATACCTTCTGCCATGCCAGCCATATCGCCAAAATCAGGGTCAGCTTTCATAGCTTCAACAAGCATATTTACAAACTCCTCATCTGAGAATAAAGGAGCTACTATATTTTTCATCAAAGGCAATAATAAATCCGTATTCAGATAAACCTTTAATTTACCTCCGTTCTTTTCGTAAGTCAAAGGCACACCGTCAGTTACCAAAGGAAGCAAAGATGTAACAGCCTGAGACAAAATTTCATTCATATCGACAGCCTTGGTAGAACTACCCAAACGTTTTACATTGGCAATAATAGCATCCAGGTTCAAATATACCTTCATCTGGGTATCACTGAGAACTACATATTGTGCAACATTCGCAGGAGTCTTAACAGGAGAGGTACCTCCCTGAGCAGCATCAACATAAGAAGCAGAAATATTGCCATCAGCACCTAATGTAATATTATGCAATACACTGCACAACATATTTTCTACATTCACTTTTTCACCTGCACCTCCGTCAATTAAATCCATACGAAGAGCTAACGTCAAAATCGTTTGAATCGGCAGACTCCAGCCAGGCATTACCTCAGCCTCCTTATTAGACTCCCAAATCAAATGAATCGGTTCTTCCGTATAATCTGAGTTAAGGGGTGTAGGAACCCAGGTTGTTCCTGACAATGTTGAATTTTTCAATGTAACATTGGTTAAATCCAACTTCAATGAAGAAGCGGTAACTTTACCTGCATAGGCAAAAGTACAATAATCCGTTTCACCCGTACCAGAAAACGAACATTCATCACCTTGTATATCCAAAGTTATCGGAAGGGTTACAACCGGAGTACCAGGCAATACACCCGCACCGAGAGAACCGGAAGCTGTTTCACGCGTAAGAATACCAGAAAGATCCAAGTTACCAGCCAACACCAAAGTAGCCTTGGTTGCATCAGAGGCATTTGGAGTAAAAGTAACTTTCTTGCCCAACATCACTTCACCATTATAAGTTAAATTCAAGCCTTTTGCAACAGTAAATTCTGTTTGCGGCACAGGGCATGCCACCTTTTCATCATTATCATCACTACAAGCAGTGAACAAACTCATTGAACAGATCAATACAAACAAATAAAATAAATTCTTTTTCATACTTTTTAAGTACTTGTTTAGTTAATAAAAAGCTTCTCAAAGGAGCTATTAATTTCCCATTTTAAATCAACGGCACAAAGTAACACTTTTTAAGGTTACTATACAAGGTCTTTTCTAAAAAATAAATGTTCTTTTTTTCATCATTATGAGTACAATTTGGACGTTGGTTTCATATAGAATAAGCCATTTTTATAAAGAACAAGCCATTGGGCTAAACTCCATCAAAAGCAAGCAACTTTATGCGGAAAAGACTTTTATCCTATTTCCTTAAACGTTTTTAGAAAAAAAGTTATTATCTTTATAAAGTCAAAAGCTCTTTCTATAAAGCATATTGGCACATTAACCTCATACATAAACCTTTAAAGTATTTGATATGTTCAACTCATTTGGAAATATTCTTCGTCTTACCAGTTTTGGAGAATCACACGGCAAAGGCATTGGAGGAGTAATAGACGGATTCCCCGCAGGGATAACTATCGACATGGATTTCGTCCAAGCAGAACTCGACCGCCGCCGCCCCGGACAATCACGTATCACCACTGCCCGAAAAGAGGGTGATAAAGTGGAATTCCTCTCCGGAATCTTCGAGGGGAAGTCTACCGGTTGCCCCATAGGTTTCATCGTATGGAACCAAAACCAACATTCTGACGATTATAACAATCTGAAAGAAGTCTATCGGCCTTCACACGCTGACTATACTTATAAAGTGAAATATGGCATCCGTGACCACCGCGGAGGGGGGCGTTCATCAGCCCGTGAGACAATTTCACGCGTAGTAGCGGGTGCTTTAGCAAAATTGGCATTGAAGCAACTGGGTATACATATCACGGCATATACTTCACAAGTCGGGCCTATCCGCCTTGAAGAAAACTATACAGCATACGACCTCGACCTGATAGAAAGCAATCCGGTCCGTTGTCCCGACCCGGAGAAAGCAAAAGAAATGGAAGAACTTATCTTCAAAATAAAAGGAGAAGGAGATACAATCGGAGGAGTGGTGACATGTGTCATCAAAGGATGTCCCATCGGATTGGGACAACCAGTATTCGGCAAGCTCCATGCCGCGCTCGGAGCTGCCATGCTCAGCATCAATGCGGCAAAAGCATTTGAGTATGGAGACGGCTTCAAAGGATTAAAGCAGAAAGGGTCGGAACAGAATGATGTATTCTACAACAACAATGGACGAATTGAGACCCGCACCAACCATTCGGGTGGAATACAAGGTGGAATCAGCAATGGACAAGACATCTATTTCCGTGTGGCCTTCAAACCCGTGGCAACCGTACTGATGGAGCAGCACACCGTAAACATTGACGGCGTGGACACTACACTGAAAGTTCGCGGACGCCACGACCCATGCGTACTGCCACGTGCCGTACCTATCGTGGAGGCAATGGCAGCAATGACATTGCTGGATTTTTATCTGATTGACAGAACAACGCAGTTATAATACAACCCCTTATTCACCATGGAGATAAAAAAATATATTGCAGAAAACGAATCTAAAATGCTGGAAGACTTATTCAGCCTTATCCGCATTCCAAGTATCAGTGCCAAACCCGAACATCACGATGATATGCTTGCTTGCGCCGAACGCTGGGCACAGCTGTTACTCGAAGCCGGAGCAGACGAAGCTCTGGTAATGCCTTCAAAAGGTAACCCGATTGTTTTCGGGCAGAAAATCGTTGATCCGGATGCTAAAACCGTACTGGTATATGCCCATTATGACGTGATGCCTGCCGAACCTCTGGAGCTTTGGAACAGCAGACCGTTTGAGCCGGAAATACGCGACGGGCACATCTGGGCACGTGGCGCCGATGACGACAAGGGTCAATCCTTCATACAAGTGAAAGCATTTGAATACCTCGTCAGAAACGAACTTCTGCAAACCAATGTAAAATTCATCTTTGAAGGAGAAGAAGAAATTGGTTCGCCCAGTCTGGAGAGTTTCTGTCAAAAACACAAAGAACTGCTAAAAGCAGATGTCATACTCGTTTCGGACACCAGCATGCTTGGTGCAGACTTACCGTCACTGACCACCGGATTGCGCGGGCTGGCCTATTGGGAAATAGAAGTGACCGGGCCTAATCGCGACCTGCACAGCGGACACTTCGGCGGTGCCGTCGCCAATCCTATCAACGTGTTCTGCCAGATTATCAGCAAAGTAACGGATTCGGACGGACGTATCACCGTGCCAGGCTTCTATGAAGATGTAGAAGAGGTTCCCCAAACAGAACGCGACATGATAGCCCATATTCCTTTCGACGAAGAGAAATACAAAAAGGCAATCAATGTAAAAGAACTTTTCGGAGAAAAAGGTTACAGTACCTTGGAACGCAACAGTTGCCGTCCTTCTTTCGATGTATGCGGCATTTGGGGCGGCTATACGGGAGAAGGTTCCAAGACCGTGCTCCCATCCAAAGCATATGCCAAAGTATCTTGCCGATTGGTTCCCCATCAGGACCACCATAAAATATCCAAACTTTTTGCCGACTATATCTCAGACATTGCACCGGATTCAGTACAGGTAAAGGTTACTCCGATGCACGGCGGACAAGGATATGTATGCCCCATCACCCTGCCTGCCTATCAAGCCGCCGAAAAAGGTTTTGAAAAGGCATTCGGAAAGAAGCCTTTGGCAGTGCGCCGGGGTGGCAGCATCCCCATCATTTCCACCTTCGAGCAAGTGCTGGGTATCAAAACCGTTTTGATGGGCTTCGGACTTGAATCCAATGCTATCCACTCGCCCAATGAAAATATGCCATTGGATATTTTCCGCAAAGGCATAGAGGCCGTCGTTGAATTTTATTTGAATTATAAATAAAATAAAGACTCAGGATGAAAGACTTCCAAATTCAGGCTATCGGTTTAATGTCCGGCACTTCTCTTGACGGGCTGGATGTATGTTGCTGTACTTTCCAACGACAAGCCGACAAATGGTCTTTCCATATAGACTGTGCGAAAGGCTATAGCTATCCCGACGACATGAAGCAGATATTGGGTACCGGCGCACAAACAATGAGTGCCTTAGAGTTCATTACTTTCCACAGTTCCTACGGCAAGTTTCTTGGTGAGCGGGTCAATGAGTTCATACAAGAATTTGGAGTTCATCCCAATATTATCGCTTCCCACGGTCATACCATCTTCCATGAACCGCAAAAGAAAATCATGTATCAGATAGGAGATGGGGCTGCCATTGCCGCAGAAACCCGCATACCCACCGTCTCGGACTTCCGAAGACTGGATATCATGTTAGGAGGTCAAGGTGCTCCGCTCGTCCCTATCGGTGACCGATTGCTTTTTTCCGATTATGACTTCTGCCTGAACATCGGCGGCTTTTCCAATATTTCATTTGAACAAAACGGCCGGCGTATCGCTTTTGACATCAGCCCGGTGAACTACGTCATCAACCATTACTGCCGTCAAATAGGCCTGGAGTTTGACCGTGACGGCGAAATAGCCCGACAAGGAAACATCTGCCAAGAGTTGCTGGAAGAACTGAACGGAATGGAGTTTTACCATCAATCCGGCCCTAAATCATTGGGGCGTGAATGGGTGGAGATGCTGGTATATCCCATGCTCGAGCGTTATGGCTTGAGTTTGAAAGACATGCTTCGCACATTCTATGAACATGCAGCTTGGCAAATATCACGCATCATTACTACCCGTCCACCTTCCAGTAGTGATAAGAGCAAACTGCTGATTA
This sequence comes from uncultured Bacteroides sp., assembly GCA_905197435.1. GTDB lineage: Bacteria > Bacteroidota > Bacteroidia > Bacteroidales > Bacteroidaceae > Bacteroides. Next base: position 852 of record CAJJYX010000163.1, on the reverse strand, counting down.
CCGGTGGAGGAGCTTTCAATAAATTCCTGATAGAGCGGATAGATGCACTCTGCCCGTGTGAAATCGTCATCCCCGACCGGCAAATCATAGAATATAAAGAAGCACTGATTTTTGCTTTCCTCGGTGCACTCTATATAGCAGATGAGCCCGGTTGCCTTGCCTCGGTAACGGGAGCAATGACAGACAATATCGGGGGAATGTTGTTTAAAATATAAAGCTTTACAATTATGGAAAAATCAAAAGATGCCTGGAGCATCATATCCAGTGAGTACCTTCATCGGGCACCTTGGCTCACTGTACGCAAGGACCATGTAGTACTGCCCAACGGCAACCATATTCCTTCCTATTATATATTGGAATATCCCAACTGGGTGAATACCATCGCCATCACCCGTAACGGACAGTTTGTCTTTATCCGCCAATACCGGCATGGAATACAAGAAACATCTTATGAACTCTGTGCAGGAGTTTGTGAAGAAGAAGACAGTTCTCCGCTGGTTTCCGCACAGCGAGAGCTCTTGGAAGAAACCGGCTATGGAAATGGAAACTGGAAAGAATATATGCAAATCTCCCCCAACCCGAGTACCCATACCAATATCACCTATTGTTTTCTGGCCACTGACGTGGAGAAAGTTTCCGAGCAACACTTAGAAGATACGGAAAGCTTGAGTGTCCGTTCCCCCTCCATCCCGGCGGAGACATTGAATAAGGTCACCTCATGTTTCTTTCCATCCGGGCTGTGTTGCCAAGTAGCGTCTACCTTCTCCGAGAAATCCACCAACGACTCCACGGTCTCCGGAGATTCCTTATCCGGCGTGAAAAGCACGGCGGTCAGATCGTACCCATTCTCGT
>CAJJYX010000162.1 GCA_905197435.1 uncultured Bacteroides sp. | reverse complement strand
GCAAATGGCATCGGGCAAGTCTCCTTCCAATCCATATCCGGTATAGAACTGGATGCAACGCTGGTCGGTTACCAGCAGGATAACCAGGCCGTTATTCTTGTTTTTTTTACCCACACCCCATTCGTTGAGCAGCTGATGCGAAAACTCAAAACAGTCTTCATTGCCGATAGACGGTACGACGGCCACTACGGTTTCAATGCCGGTCTGCTGTTCCAATGCATAAAGCATCCGGTCTATATTGTCACATGCCTCCGTGGATAGGATTCCGGCTGGGTTGCACACATAGCGTGTCTTGTCCTGAAGGTGTACTTTAGGAATATTCTTAGTGGTGTAAATTTCCTGTGACTGCAAGGAAACAAGTATGCACAAGAAGAGTGCTATGGATATAATTCGTTTCATATTATTGTATTTGTAGGAGCGAAGGTAGTAAAAATCACATCAACGGATGTATTTCCCTACAAATTTCTTTACGCGCTCTGTATATTCCTGCGGATAATCTTTGTAGGACATGGCATGTGTAGCGCCGGGTACAATCCATAATTCTTTCGGTTCGCTCTTGGCTTCATACAAAGGGTAGACCATACGGGTAGGTACGTACGTATCCGCATCTCCATGGATGAAGAACATGGGAAGGCTGCATTTCTTCACTTGTTCCAAGGAAGAAGCTTCTTGGAAATTCCAACCATACTTGGCATTGCATAGCCAACTGGTGGTGTACATTAACGGAAATTCGGGCAGTCCGAACATATCTTTCAGTTGGAATGAAAACTCGTCCCATACACTCGTATAACCGCAATCTTCTACGAAGCATTTCACAAAAGGCTGTTGCGCTTCTCCGGATACCATCATGGTGGTGGCGGCTCCCATGGAGATGCCATGCACTACCATTTGGGTGCTTTTTCCGAAAATATCGTTGGCGATATTCATCCAGTTCAGCACGTCAAGCCGGTCTTTCCATCCCATTTGTATGGCAGGACCCTCGCTCAGACCGTTGTCCTGCAAGTCGGGCAATAATATGTTGTAATTCAGATCGTTGTTGTAAAGATAGCCTATCATCAGCATGCGCACGGCATTATCCGTATACCCATGTACGATGACTGCCGTCTTGCCGGTGGGACGGGCGGCGGCAACATAGAGCGCATGCAGCGTCTCTCCGCGGTCGTTCTCGATGTAGAAGTCTTTCAATGCTCCTACGGTCACCAGGCTGTCCACCCAGGGGTGCAGCTCGGGATAGCGCTCGTACATGAAGTCGTAGGATGCGGCTATGTTGCGGCTGCGTGAAACGAGGTCGCCCGGTTTCAGGGCATAGCCCAGCATGTAGTACCCTCCGCACAGCAGTACGGTGCAGAGGGCAGCCAGGCCGAGAATCGAATATTTTATGGTTTTCTTCATTATTTATTCCAAATTCCCCATGCGGCAAAGGCTTGCAACAGCAACATCTCCAGTCCGTTCTTGGTGACGGCTCCTTGTGCCTGGCCTTTCTTCATGAAGAGGGTTTCGTTTGGATTATATAACAAATCGTAGAGCAAATGGTTGGGAGTCAGTAATTCGTAAGGGATATTGGGGCAGAAGTCCACTTTGGGGTACATGCCTACCGGGGTACAGTTGACAATCACCGTATGCTCTTGCATGATTTCCGGCGTCAGCTCTTCGTAAGTGAGGTATTTGTCCTCTTTCTTGGTACGCGATACGAAGGTGCTTTTCAGGCCCAGGTTTTCCAGCCCGTGATATACGGCTTTCGATGCACCGCCGGTGCCCAGGATCAGGGCTTTCTTGTGATGCGGTTGCAAAAGCGGTTCTATGGATTGTGTGAATCCCATGATGTCGGAGTTGTAGCCGACCAGCTTTACCTTGTCTTTGGGAAGGCGGACGATCTTGATGACGTTGACGGCACCTATCTTGGCTGCGTCTTTGTCCAATTCGTCCAGATAAGGGATGACTTGCTCCTTGTAGGGGATGGTCACATTCAATCCGCAGAGGTTGGGGTTTTCCTCTATGACTTCCATGAAATCCTCGATACGTGGAATCTCGAAGTTTACATATTCTGCATCAATCTTTTCTGCTTTGAATTTCTCATTGAAATATCCGATGGAAAAGGAGTGTTTCAAAGGGTAACCTATTAAACCGTATTTCTGCATAATGAGTGTTGTGTTAAAGGGGGAATAATTCTTATTTTCTCGCTGTATACAATGTACATATTCCGAACGTCAGCCGCTTGAAGTGTACTTCACTGAAACCGGCCTTGCGGATTACTTCCTGCATCACTTCTCCCTGAGGAAAAGCACGGATGCTTTCCGGCAGATAGGTGTAAGCACTGTTGTCTTTCGAGATACATCTGCCGAGCAGGGGGATGACGGCTCTTGAGTAAACGGCAAACAGTTGTTTCATCGGGAAGCGGTCCGGTGTGGAGAGCTCCAGTATGACGAGATGTCCGCCGGTCTTCAGGACACGGCACATCTCCGACAGTCCTTTATCCAGCCCTTCGAAGTTGCGGATGCCGAACGCTACGGTTATGGCATCGAAACTCTCGTCGGCAAATGAGAGAGAGGTGCAGTCCTCCCGGGCAAATGAAATCTTGTCCGAGAGGTGCGCCTGTCTTACTTTTTCACGTCCCACATTCATCATGCCTTCCGAGATGTCGGTACCGATCAAAGCATCGGGTTGCAGCTCGCGGCATGCAAGGATGGCGAAATCGCCGGTACCGGTAGCTACGTCCATGATACGCCGGGGACGGAAAGGACGGAGGTACTTGATTGCCTTCCTGCGCCAGCTGCGGTCGATGCCCATGGACAGGGTATGGTTCAGCTTGTCGTAGGCAGGGGCGATGTTGTCGAACATTTCTTCCACCTGCTCGCTCTTCTTGCCGTCATTGCCGTAGGGCTTGATATGTTCTTGTGGGTAATCCATGGGATAAGGGGTTAGGGGTTAGGGATAAGGGGTTAGGGATAAGGGGTTAGGGATAAGGGATTAGGGGTTAGCGCAGCCCCTTAATCATTAATCCCTAACCCCTAACCCTTATTTTAAGTATTCAGTTACATTCTTTTCAATGCGTTCGGCAATGTTGCTGGTATCTTCCTTTACGAACTTCTCGCCGGTGATGTGTTCGTACAGTTCGATGTAACGTTCGCTGATGGATGTAACGATTTCGTCTGTCATCTCGGGAATCTGTTGCCCTTTCTTGCCCTGGAAACCGTTGTTCATCAGCCACTCGCGTACAAACTCCTTGGAAAGTTGTTTCTGCGGTTCGCCGTTGGCAAAACGTTCTTCGTAGCCTTCGGAGTAGAAATAGCGGCTGGAGTCCGGTGTATGGATTTCGTCCATCAGGTAAATCTTGCCGTCGTGCTTGCCGAATTCATATTTGGTGTCTACCAGAATCAATCCGCGTTCTGCTGCAATCTCTGTGCCGCGTTTGAAGAGGGCCATTGTGTATTTCTCCAATACGGCATATTCTTCGGGAGTAGCCAGCCCTTGTGCCAGGATTTCTTCTTTGGAGATGTCGGCATCATGCTCACCGATCTCGGCTTTGGTGGTCGGGGTGATGATGGGTTCGGGGAATTTCTGGTTTTCCTTCATTCCTTCGGGCAGCTTCACACCGCAGATTTCGCGGACACCGCTTTTATAAGCACGCCATGCACTGCCACAGAGGTAACCGCGTACAATCATTTCCACCGGGAAGCCTTCGCACATTACGCCTACTGTTACCATGGGGTCGGGAGTAGCCATTTTCCAGTTGGGGCAGATGTCGGTAGTGGCATCGAGGAATTTGGCTGCAATCTGGTTCAGCATTTGTCCCTTGAAAGGAATGCCTTTGGGCAATACTACGTCGAAGGCTGAGATGCGGTCGGTAGCTACCATGACCAACTTCTCACCATTGATGTTGTACACATCACGAACTTTTCCGTGGTACACGCTTTTCTGTCCGGGAAAGTTGAATTCTGTTGCTGTTAATGCTTTCATCTTTGTAATATTTACGATTTGAGAATTTGCTGTTTCTGTTCAATCTTACTGTCGGTTTGTTCGGCCTTGCGCCTTTCGCGCTCCGCTTTCGCTTCCTTGTCGAACTTCTCGTAAGCCTCCACAATCTGGGTTACCAACTTATGGCGTACGATGTCTTTCTTGTTCAACTCCACAAAGCTGATGCCTTTTACTCCTTTCAGTATCTTTAAAGCTTGTACCAGGCCTGAGGTCTGGGAAGAAGGCAAGTCAATCTGTGTCATGTCTCCCGTGACAATCATCTTGGTGTTCATGCCCATGCGGGTGAGGAACATCTTGATTTGCTGGGTGGTCGTGTTCTGCGCTTCATCCAGAATGACGACGGCATCGTTCAGTGTGCGCCCGCGCATAAAGGCGAGGGGGGCAATCTGGATGATGTTCAGTTCCATGTACTCTTTCAGCTTGGCGGCAGGTATCATGTCCTGCAGCGCATCATAGAGTGGTTGCAGATACGGGTCTATCTTGTCCTTCATGTCTCCGGGCAGGAAACCGAGCTTTTCTCCGGCTTCTACGGCGGGACGGCTGAGGATGATTTTCTTGATTTCTTTATTCTTCAGTGCCCGCACGGCAAGTGCGATGGCGGTATAGGTCTTTCCGGAACCGGCAGGGCCGATGGCAAACAGCATGTCGTTCTTGGCAAAGGCTTCCACCAGCTTCAACTGGTTTTCACTGCGTGGGATAATCGGCTTTCCGGTTACGCTGAATACGATGACATTGCCCGACTTCTCTGCTTGCGGGGCATTGCCTTTGATGATGTCTATGATGACCTCTTCTTTCAAAGAGTTGTATTCGGCACAATATTTCTCCAACTTGGTGATATTCTCTTCGAATGCACACATTTCCTCCTCATCACCCAATACTTTGATGACATTGCCGCGGGCAACGATACGAAGCTTGGGATACAGGGCTTTTATCAACTGCACGTTGGCGTTGTTTACGCCATAAAATATTACCGGGTCAATATCCTCAAGAACAATCAGTTTTTCTATCATTGATATGCTTTAAAGTTCAATTCGTTCTTTTAATGAAACGTTTTGCAAATGTAGTGAAACGTTTGGATACTTAAATAGTTCCATTGGGTATTTTTTACAGCCTGTTTAAATTTTACTATGGCTTCGGACCGGTTGCCGGGAGCGGCTTTACGATGATGGAGTTCCCTTTTTTCGAGCATCCTATACGCTGTCTGTTCAAGGTCTGTGCCTTCATGTTGAAGATGATATTGGGGTCGAAATGCTGGCCGTTGACACGTGTCTCGAAGTGCAGATGCTCGGTAGAGGCACGTCCGGTACGTCCGGTCAACGCGATGGGTTGTCCGGCTTTGACCGTGTCGCCGCAGTGCACAAGGTTTTTAGAGTTGTGGCTGTATACCGTTTCCAGTCCGAAGCCATGCCGCACGACAATGACATTGCCATAAGCACTGTAGGACTTGGACATCCGTACCACTCCGTTGAAGGCACTCCGTATGGTGTCTTTGGCATGGGTCTTGATGTCTATGCCGCTGTGGCGCCCCTGGCCCCGCCCGTAGTGGGAGATGACTTTACCTCCGGGGAGGGGGAAGGAGTACTCCGTGTCCGGAATGCTGTCCAAAGGCAGCTCAATCTGCCCGCTTTGCGAAAACAGTCCCGGGGTGGCAACGCGGATGTGGCTGGTTTCCATAGCGGAAAAAACCGTCTTCTTCTCTTGTGCTGTGGCTCCAAGGAAGAAGAATAGGAGAAGGGAAAGAATACGGATTCTCATTTATTCAAAGTATTGTATGGTTCCACCGGTGGAAGAGGTGTATTTCTCCAACAGTTCCAATATCATTTCGGCTGCTTCTTTCAGGCCTTCCTGCCCGTTGTAACCGTTGACAATGGCAAGGATATGGCGGGTTTCCAGTTTCATCTTGGTGCGTTCGTGGTCACTGGTCGGGGTGCCTATGCCTCCTGCCAGGTCACGGTAGACGGGCAATCCTTCTATATTCAGTATGCCACGGCCTATACCCTCGAACGGTTCCCCGGCGCGTCCTATGCCGAGTTCAAGGTCGGTCCCTTGTATTTCGTCGGCATCGAATCCGCCGATGGAGTAGCCGGTGCGCAGGGAAACAAGGTTGATGAGATCCACCAGTGTGTCTATCCGGTAGAGTTCCAGTCCTCGCAGCAGCCGCCGTCTCAGTGCTTCGGCCGAGGGACGGTAGCGGCTGGGATCTTTGCCGCAACGCTTGTAGGCTTCGCGGGTGGCGGCAATGACGGGTTGGTACTTGATGCTGTCTGTTGTCTCATGGGCTCTTAACTCACGGGTAAAAGCTGCGATTTCCTGCCACAACCCTTCGCAATATGAAGTATTTGTCACTTCGGCAAATACGGCTGCACCACGGAATTCGGGGCAATTCTGTTTGATTTCTTTAGAAAGTGTGATATGATACATTGATAATATGCTTGAATATGTTCTTTATCTCAATTTCATTTTAGCATGATTCCTGACAGTATCCTTCCGGATTTGATGCCCAGCCTGCGTGCGGAGAAGAATTCTTCATACCGGCTGAAGGTGCATATATTGGCTGTCTCCACTTGTGCGGAAGGTACGCCGAAATCGAGCAGTTGCAGCCGGTTGGCTGCCCACAGGTCGATATGGTATTTGTGTGTGTCGGGTTTCCATTCGGAAATGTAATCCATCGGGAAACCGCTCTCACGGAATGCCTCATAGACCTCGTCGCCTACCTCGAAGGCGGAAAGGGAAATGCCGGGGCCGATGCAGGCTATCACTTCTTTGCCCTCTGTGCCATAGCGGGCACGCATCTTGTCGAGTGTGTGGCCGAGGATGTAATTCACCGTGCCGCGCCATCCGGCATGGCAGGCACCGATGGCCCTGCGGACGGGGTCGTAGAGCAGCACCACATTGCAGTCGGCGGAGAACACCACCAGCGGCAGATGGGGCACGTCGGTGACCATGCCGTCCACGGAGGGATAGTCCCGGTCGCGCCACAGGCCTTTGCCGATGTCCTCCTCGGTGACGTGGCGCACCACATCCTCGTGTATCTGCTTGGACAGCACCACCCGGTTGACGTCCGTGCCCAGCGCGGCGCAGAACCGGCGGTAGTTCTCCTGTACCCGCGTCAGCTCGTCGCCCCGGCCCACGCCGAGGTTCAGACTGTCCCACGGCGCGGGGGATACGCCGCCGGTGCGGGTGGAAAAGCCGTGGCATACGCCGGACAGGGTATCGGCGGTCAGGTATGTGATGCCGTTTTTTGTGTTGGTGTGGAACATGTGAGGCTCCTTTCGGGGGATAGATGGGAGATCATTGTATTGGCGTAGGG
>CAJJYX010000161.1 GCA_905197435.1 uncultured Bacteroides sp. | reverse complement strand
TGCCGGAGAAACAAGTAAGCCACATTGCCTAAATTATAAAAAGCCAACTTATTCAAATCTGTTCTTACTCCTCAGCCAACAGTCGTACTGCTTTGCCCATAGCGTAATGGTGATCCGCAGTCGAACACAAAAGAGTACATTTGATTACCTTCATTCCACCATATTTAAGGCGCGGATTACACAGAATAACGCGGATTCAGTAAACCAAATCCGTGAAATTCGCATAATCCGCGCCTTAAAGAAAGTGTTAAGAGGGTTTTGGCAATCTCCTCTTATTTTAAACCGACCTACATGAGCCCGCCTTATTTAACCACAGCGTCTGTCATCGTAAAGCCTTCCAGCGAACCGGCTTTCACCTGGATACAAATGACACTGATGGCACTGTCCGCAGCAGCAGACAATTGGCGTTCTCCTGCCGGAGCCACGCGAAGCCAATCACCGGCCTGCAATTCTACAGTTTCTCCGTCAATCACCATTGTGCCGCGCCCGGAGAGGACAGCATAAATTTCTTCATTCTGCTTGTGCGAATGTACAAAGGGTACTCCTGCGCCAGCCGGCAGATTATTGATTGATACTTCTGCACCGGTCAGATTCAATGAATCATGCAACTCGACACGTGCCTCGCCTGCGGGCACACTTACTTTCTGATAGTTCTTCATAATCACTTCTCCTATATGTTTTGATTTACGGTTGCAAAGTTAGCCAACTACTATATATTATGCAAGAAGGCACTTGAAACTCAGTTAGTTACCTCCATGTTACCATTATTGGCAAATAAAGAGTTATAAAAATAAGATTAACGAAAATTATTACTATTTTTGCCGCAACAAATATCGACTAAACTCCATAGAACATGAAGATTCTGAAGAAGGTTTTAAAAGTAACAGCCATCACAATGGCTGCATTGGCAATCATTTGGTGTGTTTTATATGTTTACGTCAACTATTTCTACAATGGTAAGCAGATTAATGTAGAAAACTTCTATCTCGCGGAACTGCCATTGAGCCCGTCGCAGTTTGAAGAAGATTTTAAAGAAGTGCACCATACCGTCGTGGAAAATTATTCACTATACCAAGCCAAGCATCTGAATATGGATTCATTGTATCAGTCATACCTTGCCCGTGTCCGCCGGGCACAGACCAGTACAGACTACGGACTGATAGTGCAGGAATACATCTCTGCACTACAATGCTCCCATGCCATTACCTGCTACAATATGTACACGGCCAATCAGCGCGTAGCCTTTATAGAGGATTCTCTGTTTGTAGACAAACCCAATGACTATCTGGCAGAACACGGTTTCCATGACAAAGACCGGATTATAGCTATCGACGGGCTCCCCTATAAACAATGGATTGAACAGAACGAAAAATATACCGAAGCATCTACCGCCCCCTACAGACGGCTTCGTACAGCCTATAATGTATTCCGTAGTTATGCAGACACCCTGAGAAGCTACACACTGCTGAGAGGAAATGATACCCTGACCGTCATGCTTTCTTTGAAACAAAGGGATTATTTCCCGGATAACGAAGAAAAAACTGTGGAGACCAAAATACTGCAAGACAGCATCGGTTATCTGGCCATCAAGACCATGATGGACCCCGTCATGGAAGATTTCAAGGCAGCCTATCCCAAAGTCAAGGATTTACCATACCTCATCATAGACGTTCGTAAAAACGGAGGAGGGAACAGTGCCAATGGACTGGACATCTGCAAGTACTTCATCCGCGAAGCACAACCGCACTGTGTCAGCAAGAATTACATCATGCAACCCGAAGCCGACGCCTATAAAGGCAAAGTCTATCTGCTGACCGACACTTATACGCTCTCCGCCGCCGAAAGTTTCACGCTCGACATGAAGGAAAGCGGCAACGTCACCCTTATCGGCGAAGCCACCGGAGGAGATACCGGCAACGGTCCCCGTCCATTCCGCACAAAGCACCGGACATATTTCCGCATTCCTACCCGCCAGCCGGACGTCTCTCCCAAAGGTTTTCCCATGGAAGGTATAGGCATACCGCCTCATCATCGGGTATCCCAAACCATAGCAGATTTCATGAAGAATGAAGATACAGTGCTGAATTATACCGTCGGACTTATAACAGAGAAACAATAATATATTTCCGCAATGAAAAGAGCCAAGTATCAAAGGAATTTCACCTCGTGATACTTGGCTCTTTTGTATCTGATATATATAACAAGCAGATTCATGCTTATCACATACTCCTTCCACCGGCTTGACGGTTGCCGACTCGTCTTCTACCAACAATAACTTAATCTTAACGCGTTGTATTTATTCTGAACTTCGGCATAATATGTACAGTTTCAGAATTCTTATCATAATCTATGCTGCATTCGGTAAAAACATCAGTTATCTTCGGATAAATGCATCTCTCACTTGCCCGATATTAGTCGCCCAAATACAAAATTTTGTGGCACGAGAGGGATTTATACAATAACCTATTGAAATAATGGTATCTAAGTTATAATAACGAATATTATATATTCGTCCATTCGGGATAAATGAGGCTGTCTCGAGGCTCTGACCGGCATTTCATTCTGTCATACAGAACGTAAAGCATCTCTTCTTCTACTCACAAAGAGACAGCCTCATTTATATCAATACAAGCGCAAACCCTGCGATAGAGATGTCTTCGAAATTATTTGCGAAGAATCAGCTTGTCAATTCCAAAGAAACCTGTATCATATCCCGGAGCCAGTGCAATCGACTCTATCTGCAACTCATTCTCTCCCTTTTTCAAATTGACCAGTCCAAGATTCACCAAAAGCAAAGACACCTCTTCATTGGTCAGATTGATTTCCGGAGTAATCACCTTATCATTCATACGGAGTACAAAAGTACCATAATCAGGTGCTATTGTAAACTGAATTTTCGCATAATAAAGTCCTTCCGCCTCACTGTCAAAAATCAGTGAGAGCTTATCTCCCGGTTTAAACTCTTTCCAGTAGAGCTGCATACCCTCGCTCCACAAGGGATGGAAATTGGTCTGCAATTCAACAGAACCCGTATGCCCCGGACGAGGCTGCATGGCTTCGCCTTCCACAACCAGACTCATCCCTGAACCGAAAATATCCGACGGCTGGTTGGCAACCCGTTCGCGTACATCGCTCACAAAGGGTTTCGGTTGTATTTCACCTCCGGGAAGCATATACCAAAAGGTTATCGGAGCGTAATTGAGATGTATATTCGACCAGTCGAACAACTCCATATCAAACCGCAAACTCCGGGTAAACGGAATTGCATCCAAACTACGAACACGGGTGTTCTGCGCCAGGCCGATATGGGCATAGCAACCATCCCCTATGGGCTGGGCAACAAAAGGATGGTTTATCCACGGTTCATAGCGCCCCCAAGCATAGCCATAATAATCTTCCGTACCCGTTCCAAAATGCGACGGGAAAGTTTCTCCGTCCACATACACCTTTTCATCTCCTTCTCCCCACCAACCCAAGTTGGGGTTATAGACAGTGACCGCATCTCCCACATACACGCCCCTGCCCTTAAGATCGGCAAACGTAAGATCCTGGGCAAACTCATCGCCCCGGGCATGAATATGCGTAAACTGTTGCCATGTGGTGCCAAAGTGCATGGAACGCTCATCCCACTGCCACTTTCCACTAACTGCAGCTGCCTTGGATATCTCCACCAGCTGTTCCCCGTAATTGGTCAAGGTAATCGTACAGTTCCGCTCGAAAGGCATCACCCACCATGCACTCATCACATCATCCTGCACAGCCCGCGTATACCACGTGCCGGTTGCAACGGGATAATAGCCTACCCCGAAAAACTCACCGACCGGAGCCCAGACAGTTGATTCCCCATCAAAGGCAATGGATAGAACCGTAGAGCGGAGTGCTTGGCGACGGTCATCCGCATCAATCCGCATCGAAAGACGACGAATGGCACGAGAGCCGTCAATCGTAAAACTACGGCTTTCACCCGGGGCCAGTGAAGCCGCCAAATTGAGCGAACTTTCTCCCCCTGCAAGCGGAGTATCAATACCAGGTGTTCCTTCCGACAGCTTCTTATTGACAGCAGCTATCAGCCGGGCATTCTTCTTCAACTCTTTGGCCGAGAAAGAAATCACCTTGACCGGAGAAGTATAAGTGCGGTAATTGATAGCATAGTATACAATGGTCTTGCTCTCAATCTTTCCCTCCGGAGTAATCTTCAAGTCCGGCGACTCGATGGTCACCTTACACCGCTTGGCATAAGGTATGGGCAGATACAAATTATGCCCCCTTTCTTCCATCGGAGCCTCATCAGGCACAGACATCGAAAGCGGTCTTCCACAAAGGACTCGTCCGCTTAATATATCACGTACATTACCTTCAACTACCGGTTTGTCCTCATCGTCTATGTAGATACGCAGAGTTCCCTGTCCTCGGTTTATACCGGAGAAAGTCATCCAGAAACGAACTATGGCACCGGGGCCTTCGGCATCCATCATCACATATTCCGTCCTCCCTCCGTTCTCTTCCTGGCGGATAAACTGTCCTTGGTCGAAATTACCAAACCAGGCACGCTTATCCGTCATGTTATGCGAACTACGATCGTAGCTGCTGAACTGCTTACACGTATAGGCATTTTCGGACCAACGCGCCAGCACGGAACGGTCTGTCATCTCATGCAACAATGTCTTAAGAGAGATAACCGGGTCGGCCATAGCCAAACCACTACAGATAAACATCAACTGAATTATAAAAACTAATCTCTTCATAATAACTGATTATTTTAGTAAAGTTCCATCTCATTGATGCGCAATACCTTTCCTCCTATATGCTGCATAGGACGGGTTATCATTAAACGTACATAGCGTACCTGCACCGGAATATCAATTATGCGTGATACAACATTCTGCCGGTTTCCATCTATGCTATCAAGTGTCTTCCATTCTTCAGTCTGGCTGTTCCTGCCTTGCAGGAAGCAAGCGGAAGTAATGTATCCTTTGTCCTCACGGCCTGCATTCACCAGTTTCCAACCGCTCACAGTTTTCACCTCACCCAAATCAAAATCCACATAGTTCAACGCACTTCCCACTTCGCACCATTTGGTATCGACATCCCCGTCAACGATGCGTTCGGGCTTCTCATTATCATTAAAATAGCCGGAATAAGCGATAATCTTCGCACCCTTCAACAGATTCTCTTTTTCCGCCTCCACACTGTTCAACTCCATCTCATTGTTGCGGATGGCTGTATGAAACAAGGTAGTGGAAACCTGGACGGGTTTCAGAGTTTCCTCCACCAATGTGGCAGCAAAAAGAACAACCTTTTCATTCTTCGGAAGTATAAGGCTGGCGGCACCTTCCGGAATATCTATACCGAACTTGAACATATAGGTAAACTCATAGGCCTCATCGTCTGTAGGAGAATGGCGGTGAGTCCCCACATAAGCCACTTCGGCATCCTTCAGATAACCTCTGGTATGCCCAGAATGCCCCCACTGTCCGACAAATCCGGTATAGGAAGGTACAATGACCTCACTCTTGTTCCGTCCGCACCGGAAAGTAGCGGCATAGTCCCCATCCGTAGCGGCAGCCAGAAAATACAGTTTATTATACTTTTTACCTTCCGGTAGAACAATAGTATCACCATTGCATGTCATTCCGTTGGCGGCATCTTTCTCACCGAGTTGGAAAGGAATCCCGTTTACAGTCAGGGATTCGGGCAACAGTTCTGCCGCAAACGAATAACCCGACTCAAAATCAGCTTCACCACGAAATTCGTTGAATGATGAACATTTATAATTATAGGGTAACGGCAAAGAGGCATACTGTAATTGATAGGTATCTTCTCCCGATGATTTCAAGCGTACTTTGAACGTCTTTATGGAATAAGGTTTTATACTTACAGACAGCCCGTTTCCACTGAATTCGGCCGAACCGATACTCTTTTCAGTGCCATCCGCTTCGCAAGCACTGGCAATCTCGCCTGCAAAAGAAAGTACCGCATCCTGCACCTTCTCACCGCCCATCTCATAGACACGCACTACATACTCATCCGAGTTCTCGGCTTTCTTCAATGCCTTGATAATGACATTACGGTTATTGGAAGAGACGAAAGAAAACTTCTTACCCAACGTACCCTTGTGTTTATCGGTACGGAAAGCTTTCAGCTTCTGGTTCAATATCTCCGCCTTCTCTATGGTGACAGCCTTGTCAAGTCCGCCGGCATGACCCACCAGACTGTATGTAAAGCAATGATGCCCGAAGTCCTGGCGGTTCTGGTAAGCATAATCCTTGTCTGTTTCGGGGGTATGCAGCAGGGTCAGGCGGAGGGTGTTGTCGTCCGGCTTGTCCCAGCCGTATTTGCTGTCATTCAAGACAGACACGCCATAGTTTCCACTACGGTCAGTCAAATCGGCCCAATACTGTGCATAGACTTCGTAGGCAGTCTCCGTATTGTTGCCCCGCCTCACACTTCCAAGTCCCAAATCGTAGGTGGCTTCCGTATTTGCCATGTTCAAAGGAAATTCGGCCTTCAACAAAGCATTGGACAACTGCCAGTCCACCTCATTGTAAAAGTCTATGCGGTCGGCACGGCTACCCTCATACAAACGGATGTACTGCTTGAAGAGTGACTCTCCATAACGTTTCTCGATGCAGAGTGACTTGCGCAGCTCACCATCCTCCACCAGTGTCATCTTCACATCCTCTGTGATGGAAACCGGTTCCCGGTCTATAGTCTCCTTCAAGATCTCCCAAGCAGGCCACATGTAGGACTTGTTCTGCGTGAAGAGTGCCAGACGAATGGATTTACCGGGTTTCACCAGCTCCTTACCGTTCTTCTTGTCAAACAACGAAACGATATCACCCTTCGTATCCAGCGTTATCTTATAAATGGAATTCTCCAATGCATTGGAATCCACAGATACCCGGGCATCAGCCGACGGACCGGATGTACGGACATCATATACCGCATAACCGGTAGCGGGCACAACGGCTTCTATCAAGAGTCTGGCTTTACCATCGGCATAGGACAGCAGTTGGGCGACCGCTTTCCGACCATTCATATCATATACGGCAACCCCTTTCGGTTCCTTTGGCAAGGCAAGCTCTACCTCTGCCATATCGGTAACCTGGAATCCAAGCGCATTGTAAAGCACCACCGGTATCCCTTTCACCTTGGTATCCATCTTTCTTGCCACAGCGTCGATGGAGGAAGTCAGAATACCGGAGAACTGCTTGAGGGAAATCAATTCGTCATTCCATGAGAACTCATAAGCTCTCGGTATACTTGTTCCCGTAAGGTCATCATGGAATTGATGGAAAATGAAACGCTGCCAGTTTTCGGTCAGCGCAGCTCCAGGATAAGAAGCCTGGTTCAACCATTCGGCAATAACGGA
>CAJJYX010000160.1 GCA_905197435.1 uncultured Bacteroides sp. | reverse complement strand
CGGTGTACCACGACTGCGGCTCGCAATCTCGGCGGCAGCCCTTACCGAGCAAGGAACATCAAGAATGCCGGACGAACGGCGTATAATGCCGCTCAACACATCGTCATCATAATATTCCAGATGCAGGTTGATGCCGAAACGGGCACGCAACGGAGCTGTCAGCAGACCGCTACGCGTGGTAGCCCCCACCAACGTGAAGGGGTTCAAAT
This sequence comes from uncultured Bacteroides sp., assembly GCA_905197435.1. GTDB lineage: Bacteria > Bacteroidota > Bacteroidia > Bacteroidales > Bacteroidaceae > Bacteroides. The sequence goes on along the minus strand of CAJJYX010000160.1, from coordinate 7,167 downwards.
CAATCTGTATGCTCCGGGCAGAAGGTCCTTTGTCTATCATGATGTCGATGCGGTAGTCCTCCATGGCTGAGTACAGATACTCCTCCACCACGGGACTCAACCGGTGTATTTCGTCTATGAAAAGCACATCATTCGGCTCCAGGCTGGTAAGCACTCCCGCCAGGTCCCCCGGCTTGTCGAGTACCGGACCGGAAGTTATCTTGAAACCTACCCCCAATTCATTGGCTATAATATTGCTGAGCGTTGTTTTCCCCAATCCTGGAGGGCCGTGAAGCAGCACATGGTCCAGCGCCTCACCACGCAAGCGGGCTGCTTTCACAAATATGCGCAGATTATCCACCACCTTGTCCTGTCCGCTGAAATCCTCAAAATTCAACGGGCGGAGAGCGTTCTCGAAATCACGTTCCCTACTGGTAACGGGCTGCTGGTTGCGTATATCAAAATCTTCTTGTTCCATTCCAGATTCCTTTGTTTTCTGCAAAATAACTAATTTATTTTGAGATAAGCGATAGAAGGAATAATAAAACACTACCTCTCACCAATCATCGCTTCATAAACTCCTTTCGTTCTTCCTCCGAAAATTTCTCTATCGCATAGCGCAACATCGTGCGAGGCATCGTCTTGCAATGCTTTTCCAAAAATTGTACCAGCAAATCTTTATCCCGTTTGCCCATTTCCCGAAGCATCCATCCTACAGCCTTTTGCATCAAGTCATGCTTATGATAAAGGAGACGCTCGGAAAGAGCCAATATATCGGTAAAATCGCCGTTTTTGATAAGTGTATAGGTAGAAACCACCGCAATGCGCTGGTCCCAAAGCAGTGGACCGTCCGCCAGGCGGTAAAGGTCTCCACGAGGTCTGTCTTTCAGATATTCGCCCACAATGCCGGGGGCAGACAAATCGACCAAATCCCAATTATTGATACGGGCCGTTTGCGAAAGATAAAAGTCATAAATAGCTTTTTTCTCCTTGTCGTCACTCTTCTTGAACCGCTCCACCAGCATCAGCAAAGCACAGAGACGACATTCGTGCCATTCACTTTGCAGCAATGCCGCCATTGTCTCGAATGGTTCATGCTTATGCTGCTTTGCTATCAGACGAGTGTTTGGCACAACTACTCCCAAAAACTTATCACCTTCTCCATACTGCCCTTTCCCGGTTTTGAAGAAACGGGGAAGATATTCCTTCTTCACCGGGTCGATATATGCTTCCAACTCCTGCCGGATCAATTCTGCTCTCTGCATTCTCTTTTCTTTTAGTAAAAAACACCAATCACACAAACTCTGCAAATATACTCTTTACATCATAAAACATAAAGAAGATTTGCAGAATTCGTGTAATTGGTGTTCTACCAGTAAGAATAGGCATTCTCCCAAAAGAATGCGCTAATGTTTACTTGCGTACAGAGAATTTATAAATACATTGAGTGTGATATTTCTCACCAGGGCGCAATACAGCCGACGGCCATTCCGGTTTGTTCGGTGTATCGGGATATTTGTCTGTCTCCAGACAAACTGCCGCACGGAAGTTGTAGACAATTCCCTTTTTACCGGTAACTGTTCCATCAAGGAAGTTTCCGCAATAAACCTGAATGCCCGGTTCATCGGTAAATACATCCAATCTGATTCCCGTGGCAGGAGACTCAAGCGTTGCACATGGCTGTGCCGTGTCGCCTTTCGTATTGAGAACCCAGTTATGATCGATACCATTTCCATTCTTCAACTGTTCAAAATCCTGATTGATACGGCTACCGATAGCTGTCGGTGCCCTGAAATCCATAGGTGTGCCAGTAACAGAAGCCAACTCACCACTTGTCATAAAGGTGCTGTCCACCGGAGTATAGTAGTCCGCATTTACCGTCAGCAGATAGTCGGAATTATCCTTGGCAGGATTGCCGTCCAGATTGAAATAAGAATGATTGGTCATGTTTACAATTGTCGGCTTATCCGTTTCAGCGGTATACTCAATGTGGATGGCATTGTCATCCGTTAACTTCATAACCACCTTGCAATTCAGATTGCCGGGAAACCCTTCTTCTCCGTCTTTCGCCAGGTAAGTCAGTTCCAACTCCTGGTCGTTTTTCTGCACACCGTCAAAAACTCGATACTGAAATCCCTTAGGACCACCGTGCAAGCAATGCCCGTAATTATTTTGAGGCAACTGATACTGCACGCCATCCAGTGTGAAACGTCCTTGATTGATACGGTTGGCATAACGTCCGATGGTTGCACCGAAATCAGAAGGATATTTTATGTAATCCTGTATGGAGTCGAACCCCAACACAACGTCACGCATCGTTCCTTCCTTATCTGGAACCATAACCGATACGATACGTCCACCAAAGTTCGTGATACAAACCTCCATATTATTCTTGTTTTTCAGCACAAACAGATCTGTCTTCTTACCATCTACCTCGGTCTGAAAATCACTCTGCTTCAAACCTGAAGCTGTCAATTCACTCGGTTTTTGAGTGGTGGTACATGCAGCCATCATTACGGCACATGTCCAAAAAATAAGTTTTTTCATCATATTCTATTTATTATAACGGAAAAAATCCACATCCACATAGCCGCCGGTCTCCCGGGTCGCGTAATTAAAAATGGCAAACTTATTGCCTGTGAAATGTGCCATACTGAAAATCATGTGGAACTTATCGCCCAACTGCACCCATTCCCTGTCATCCAAACTGTAAGAGAATAATGCGTCATCGGTAGTAAAGTCACAATCCATCTTGAGGTACAACTGATTCTGATTGATTTCTACACGTGCTTTCTCCACACCACGGTCGGTCATCAGCAAATACTTCTTGCCCCCCTCTTGTGTCACAGTAAGGGTACCCGGTTCCGAACAAAATGCAGCCAGACCGGCACAATCTCCATCCTTCATGTTTGTAAGATCCAAAGAAACTACCCCACTGCACTTCGGTCCTTCGGTACGCTGTGTCAAAGTATTGCGCGCCTCGAAAATACCGGTAACCACCTTACCTGTCTTCAAACGAAGATATCCCGGACGTTCGGTCAATGACCAAAGCGTGTTGTCAGGATTATGGTTCCATTGCCAAGTCAGGCCCAATTTGGTATCATCGAAATCATCACTTACCACCAGTTCCGTTTTCCCTTCATAGCCTTTTATCGGTTTTTCCATAACCGGAGGTACCTTTCCATTTTCATCCCCCAACATCGGCCAACCGTCTTCCCAGCGGCAAGGCATCAATACAGGCACACGTCCCACTGCCTCATGATCTTGGAACAGCATAGCATACCACTCCCCTTCTTCGGTGTCAATGAAACATCCTTGTGCCACACCATGATTGGCATATCCCATGTCATCCGAAAGAATCACCTTCATCGTATAAGGACCTGCCACCTTATCCGAACGGAAACAAAGCTGGGTACGGATACCACCTTCAGGCCACCAAATAAAAGTCATGTAATATTGCTTGCCGAATTTGTAGAAGTGTACACCTTCCAGCAACCCTTTCGGCTCAGCCGGAACGACTTCCACATTCAGACCATTCGGGTTGATACCCGACAAGTCATCATAAAATTCGATGATACGGATGTGGCGGGCACCGTATGCAAGGTAAATCTTACCGTCATCGTCGAACAACATGGAGGCATCATGGAGATATTCATCAATCACCAGTTTCTGCTCCCACTTGCCGGCAGGATCTTTTGCCGTATAAATATAAGATTTGTTGCCCGTACCAAAGAATACATAGAACAGACCGTCATGATAGCGCAATGAAGCGGCCCACTGTCCACGGCTATAAATGTTTCCCCCTTCCAGATTATTCTTGGGGCTTTCATTTATCTCATCAAACACATAACTGATAATTTTCCAGTTTACCAGGTCTTTGGAGTGCATGATAGGCGCTCCCGGCGACATGTGGGCAGTAGTGCTCACCATGTAATAATCACTGCCTACGCGAATGACATCCACATCGGGCACATCAGAATAAATTACCGGATTGGTAAAAGTCGCTTCCTCCTGTTCTGCAACAGCATTCTTCTTCGTATTCGTACATCCTGCAAGTAACATCAGCAACAGGCAGCTCGTCCACAAATATACCTTACACATTCCTCTTTTCTTATTTTATATTTGTTATTGATTTAGTCGTTCCCGACGGTTTTTTGAACCGTTTGCATTTGGGCTGGGGAATACCGAACACCGGATAATCATCCGCATTCCAGTCTATCTTCTGTGCACGAGGACTCCGCGTGTCACCCATTCCCGGAGGATCTACCTGTGTATCGCGTGCATGATAAAGGATATAATCCTCCTTCCCGTCGGGTGACTTGAAGAAACTGTTATGCCCTGTGCCATAAACCCCGTTCTCGGGAGACTGGCGGAAAAGAGGTGCCGGAGCCTTCCTCCAAGAAGCCGGATCAAGCAAATCGGCATCAGTATCGGCAGTCAGCATACCCAATGCATAGTAGGGAGTCCATACACCACTTGCCGAGTAAACCACATGAATATACTTGCCTTTAGGACTCTTCAACGGTTGAGGGCCCTCATTGACAAATACCTTGTGAGGAGGATTCCAACCGGTTTCATTAATATAATGCCGTTCCCATTCAAGTTCTGGTTTAGAGATGAGCACGCGCTCCGATCCCAATGTCCAGGGATTCTCCAACCGCGCGATGTAAATACATTGTGTTTCCGTATCTACCCGGCGCGTCTGCCAGCCCGACCAGACCATATACAATTCTCCTTTGTGCTCAAACACAGAACCATCGATAGCCCAATTGTTGTCCTTGTCTGTACTGATACGTCCTTTCATCACAAACTCACCTTCAAACGGATCTTTGTTTGCATTTTCAAGCACATACATCTGGTGATTGTCCGAATTGCCGTCATCGGCAGCATAGTAGATGTACCATTTGCCTTGAATATTATGAATCTCCGGCGCCCATAAGTTATGCTTGTTGGAAGGATCGGTAGGAATCCAAATAGTTTTCTTTTCAGCATTACGTACATCTGTTATATCTTTGGTCTTCCACAGTACCAAGCTATCTACCATGGTATGCATATAGTAGTAGGAGCCGTCATGCCACAAAGCCCAAGGATCAGGACCATAATTGGATAAAGGATTGGAATAAGTACCCTCCAAATCTTCCGGATTCTTACTGAAAATGTCATGAATCAACTGAGTGTCGAATTTCGGAGTACGGTCATAATAATAAACGCCATTCTGTTCCTGTTCCACATCAGTCAACTGAGTATAGCAATATCCCCATACTTGGTCTTTCAAGTCGAGGATGGCATTGATCTGTCCTTCCAAACGTTGCAGGAATTCTTTTTCTGTCTTCGGTGCAACACCATATCCCCAAGATTGAGTGTCAGAGTTTGCTTTATCCTGATTCTTCGTCCATTTAATGCCTCCTACCTCATCTATCAGATAAGGCATTTTACCGTCATACACCGGAAAATCATATACATCGTTCTGACGCAAGCCATTAAAACCAATATTGGCCGGGGCTACTCCTGCCGCATAATTGGGAGTTTGGAAGAATTTTCCATCTTTGTAAAGAATATCTTTCAACTTATCTGGATTCTGTTCGTAGTTATGCACTGTCCAGATATCCGTCTTGATATGACAGCCACCACTGGCATCATTCACCGGACGGGTAGGATCCAATGATTTGGTCAGATCATACAAATCTGTAGTGAAACGTGGATATTGAACACGATCCGGCCACCATTCTTCATTCATCGGTGTCCATATCAGCAAAGAAGGATGGTTTCTATCACGCACAACCAACTCCGACCACTCCATCAGGAAGTTACGGGCCACTTCCACGTGGTTGGCATCCATTCCCCAGCTCGGTGCTTCTCCCCAAGTGATGTAGCCCAACTTATCAGCCCAATAATAGAAGCGTTCCTCAAATGCTTTCTGATGCAGACGCGCCCCATTGAATCCCGCAGCAATTGAAAGTTCGATATCCCTTTTCAAAGCCTCATCCGAGGGAGCTGTCCAAATACCATCAGGATAGAACCCCTGATCGAGTACCAGACGCTGATAATAAGGCTTGTTATTCAAATAAATCTTGTTTCCCTCGATATTCACTTTACGCATACCGACATAAGAATTCACTTCATCAACGAGTTTCCCTGCCTCATCTGTCACTTGATAGATGACATCATACAGAAAAGGAGACTCAGGTGACCACAGTTTAGGCTTTTTGATTGGAAGCACCACCACTGAGCTGTTGGCGGCTTTTACAGTGGATGTTGCTACTGTCTTGCTGCCATCTTTCACAATAATCTTCAGACGACTCCTGCTATCACTATGGAATTTAGGGAATACCACCAATTGTTCCTGGTCTATATCTGTGATGACCTGTACCGATTTCAGCCCCGAAGGTGCTACTGCTTCCATCCAAACCGTCTGCCAGATACCGGTAGTACGGGTATAGTTACATCCGTAAGATGCATATTGCAAACTCTGCTTGCCTGCACTTTGCATGGTCGAACGCAAATCACTGGAGGCACGAACTACCAGGTGATGGGACTTACCCGGTGTAACAAATTTCGTAATATCCAAACTGAACGAAGAACTGCCACCAAAATGGCGCCCTGCCAAAACTCCGTCAACATAAATTTCTGAATTGAAATAGACTGCACCGAAGTTCAACCATACATTTTTACCGCTCCATTCCTGTGGAACCGTTATTTCACGGTGATACCATATATGGTTGATGAAATCTTTATGTTCCACCCCCGAAAGAGAACTCTCAGGACAAAAAGGCACTATAATCTTTTTATCAAATGAAGTTGCCTTCGGGAATCCCTGTTCCATACCCGAATTCGAGAAATCGAATGTGTAATCCCATTCCCCATTCAAATTCACCCATGCTGCCCGTTCAAACTGCGGGCGCGGATATTCCTTACGTGGAACATCAGCGGCATTTGCCTGAAATGCCATAACAACAGCCAACAAGGCTGCACCAAAAACTTTCTTTATTTCCATAATCACTTTACATTAGTCACATCTGGTCCCAAATAAGAGCGCTTCATTCCCCCAAAATCAAGAACCACCTTTTGTATAATGGTACCCGGATCAGAGCAAATCAGCTTCAACGTATGTTTACCTGGTTTATTTATGTTCATATTTATCACACTTACAGCACTGTTACGGAATACATTCAGCCGCCATTGGCTTTT
>CAJJYX010000159.1 GCA_905197435.1 uncultured Bacteroides sp. | reverse complement strand
CTTACTATTATATATATAGTACTATATCTCCTTACTTTTCAGGAGTCTGTTCCAGTGTAGCCACCAGGAAATCGTAGAACTTGGAGACAGAAGGAATCAGAGCGCGCTCATCCGGTGAGTGCGGAGAACGCAATGTGGGACCAAAGGAAATCATATCGAGCCCCGGACAATTGGCACCGATAATACCGCATTCCAAACCGGCATGAATTACTTTCACGGCAGGGTCTACACCAAATTGCTGCTTATAGGACAGCTTCATGGCATGCAGAATCGGAGAGTCCACATTGGGTTGCCAGCCGGAATAGCCGCCACTCAGTTCCACTTTCATACCTGCCATGGCAAAACAAGCTGTCAGGCTGTCTGCCAGGAAGTCCTTCATGGTATCGCAAGAGCTACGTGCCAGAATACGAACTTCCGCCTTACCTTCTGCGATGATTACGATGGCCAGATTGGAAGAGGTTTCCACGGTATCGGGTACGGTGGGTATCATACGCATTACGCCATTCTGACAAGCCATCAACACATTAATCATATTATCCTGGATTTCCGTCGGGACAACGGCAGCAGGCAAAGCAACTTCTTCCATATTCAAAGTAACGCCACTTTCAATCGGGGCATACTCCTCATTGAGCTGTGCTTCATACTCCTTGATGTAGTCTTCCAATCCTTCCATATCTTCAGGATTGAACACCAATACCGCATGTGCTTCACGTGGAATGGCATTACGCATATTTCCGCCCTCAAAGCTTGCCAATTGGGAGTCGAACTCAATCAGCAGATCGTGGACAACACGAGCCAGCAGCTTATTGGCATTGCCACGTCCCTCATTGATTTCCAAGCCGGAGTGTCCGCCACGCAAGCCCTTCAACGTAATTTTACGGGCTACGAAATCGGCAGCAGGCTCCTCTTCCTTATATTCCAGCGTAGCAGTGATGTCAATACCTCCGGCACAACCGATATAAAGTTCGCCTTCATCCTCTGAGTCGAGATTAAGCAGGATTTCACCTTTCAGCGTACCCGGCTTCAAGCCGAATGCCCCATACATCCCCGTCTCTTCGTCCTTGGTAATCAAGGCTTCCAACGGACCATGCTTCAGGCTGTTATCTTCAAGCACTGCCATAATAGCAGCCACTCCCAAGCCGTTGTCTGCCCCCAGCGTAGTGCCTTTGGCTTTCACCCAGTCGCCGTCGACATAGGTTTCAATAGGGTCTTTAGTAAAGTCGTGAATGGTATCGTTGTTCTTTTGGGGAACCATGTCCATGTGTGCCTGAAGAATGACACCCTTGCGGTTTTCCATACCCGGAGTGGCAGGCTTACGGATAATGACATTGCCCACCTCATCGACAAATGACTCCAAACCTAAACTCTTACCGAAACTTATTAAAAACTCAGTTATTTGCTCCATATGTCCAGACGGACGGGGTATCTGAGTCAGCGAATAGAAATGCTTCCACACATTCTGTGGAGCTAATTGTAAGATTGTACTCATAATTCTAAAAGATTAGTTTTCGCAAATATAACAGTTATATTTCGGAAATCAATACCCCTTTTCTCTTTATTCTCCGCTATGCGCGATAAAGGATGCTACTCAAGCCTAAAAGCCTGTCTGATTTTTATTCAGAAAGCACTCTCAAAATAATGCTGAAGAAAATTTAAGCAACCTCTAAATGCATCAAAACTCAGACTGGCATTCTCATTCTGCCATGCAGAACGTAGTGAAGCATCTCTTCTCCTATTCACAAAGAGAATACCTCCATCCTGCCCATCCCCTCTGTTTGTAACGACAAACCTTTCAAGTTCTTCTATCAAATCTTTATGCCTGTTCTGTTGGAGACAGGCATTCCATAGAATGTTCACGGGCATGAGCTGAATTGTTCATATCTGTAGTCCGCTTTGTTCAGTAGAGTGAACAAAGCGGCTCACTACAGTGGGCTGCTGACAAACAAAGAGGGCTCTCAAGACAAAACCTTATGCTTTTCCTGATGGGAACCGGCGCGGAACACAACAAATGCCTTTCAAGAAGGAGAGAGCCCCTCTCACAATAAAGCGAAGTTTAGAATTAATGCAGGAAACCTTATATCCAGCGTCACCTTTATGTCGCCAGACCTCAGGTTCAGACTCGCAAAGTACAGCTTTACGCTTTCCGGCGATTGACAAGCACCAAGTGCAACGAGCCGTAAAAGCCCAATACGATGACCAGCAATGTCTGTATGCCATGCACTATCAATGCAAAAATACCGGCATCCGTAGCATTCACCCCATAAAGCATCATCATGGTGATGACAGCAAAGTGCCAGGGACCTGCCCCGTTGGGTGTGGGGACTATGACGGCAAATGTCCCACCGACAAACATCACCAACCCCGCAAGGAAACTGAGATGTTCCGTAAACTGGAAGCAATAGAAAGTAATATAGAAATGATAGAAGTAGCAAAGCCAGATGAGCAAAGTATAAAGCAGGAACAGAGGGATATTCTTTACGTTCCGAAGGGACATCACACCTTCCCAAACGTTGAGTACCACCCCCTTCACCTTCTCGAAGAAAGAGAGCATGCGCAGCAGATAATACAACAATACCAGCACCCCGATAATGCTGAACAAGACGACATAGAACCAAGGAGATGCCACCAGATGTATCAGTGAGGGAATTTTGGTTCCGGTCTCCTCCAAGAAACGGAGAAAAATGGGCATTTGCACCATGAAAGTAAGCCCCGTAATCAGCAGGATGCACAGCGTATCGACCAGCCGCTCAGTCACTACCGTGCCGAGAGACTTGGCAAAGGAAACATTATCGTACTTGGAAAGCACGCCGCAACGGGAGACCTCTCCTACGCGGGGCAATATCAGGTTAGTGGCATAAGACACGAAAATGGCATCCACACAGTCGCTCGTCTTGGGATGTGCATCCAACGGTTCCAGCGTCTGCTTCCAACGCCATCCGCGGAACACATGGCTCATCACGCCAAAGAACAATGAAAACGACATCCACCACCAGTTTGTTCCATGCAAAAGCACTTCCTTCGCACGTGCAAAGTCAAAATCGCGGTACACCCAATAGAGGATAAAACCGCCCAAAACAACGGGTAGGACAATTTTCAATGTCTTTTTTAATAGTTTATTCATCTCGAATTCGTCATACTTCAAAATTAAGAACTACCTTTGCATGTTGAAAAACAAGCTGTAGTTCAGCCGGAAATAAGTCTTTTATTTCTGACAAAAGTGAGATTGCAGTTCGCTTTCTCGGAACAAAAGTAATGATTTAGTTGATAAATGAGATTAGTTAAACCTAAAAAGTTTCTCGGCCAACACTTCCTGAAAGACCTGAAAGTGGCACAGGATATTGCCGACACGGTAGATGCTTGTCCCGAAATCCCTATTCTGGAAGTAGGGCCGGGAATGGGTGTACTCACCCAATTCCTTCTACACAAAGGGCGCAATGTCAAAGTGGTGGAACTGGACTACGAATCGGTAGCCTACCTGCGGGAAGCCTACCCACAACTGGAAGATAACATCATCGAGGATGACTTCCTCAAAATGAATCTGCAACGGTTGTTCGGCGGGCAGTCCTTCGTGCTGACGGGAAACTATCCATATAACATCTCCAGCCAGATATTCTTCAAAATGCTGGAGTATAAGGATCTGATACCTTGCTGTACGGGCATGATACAAAAGGAAGTGGCCGAGCGCATAGCTGCCGGACCGGGCAGCAAGACATATGGAATCCTGAGCGTACTGATACAGGCATGGTACAGGGTGGAATACTTGTTTACTGTCCACGAACATGTCTTCAACCCGCCCCCAAAAGTGAAAAGCGCCGTCATCCGCATGACACGTAATGAAACGCAGAATCTGGGATGCGACGAAAGACTGTTCAAGCAAGTAGTGAAAACCACGTTCAACCAACGGCGCAAAACTTTGCGGAATTCCATAAAGCCGATACTCGGCAAAGACTGTCCACTGACGGAAGACGTCTTGTTCAATAAACGTCCGGAACAACTTTCCGTAAAAGAATTCATACAACTGACCAACCGGGTGGAGCAAGCGTTGAAAGTGATTAATGACCAGTGATAAAACACGAACAATCATGGAAATAGACGAAGAATACATTGACAAAGTCAAAAGTTTGATTGAACAGAAAGACGTGGAAAACGTCAAAGCGCTTTTGACAGACCTCCACCCGGCGGATATTGCAGAATTGTGCAATGACCTCGGCTTGGAGGAAGCCCGCTTCGTTTACCGCCTCCTTGACAACGAAACGGCAGCAGACGTACTGGTAGAGATGGACGAAGATGTCCGGAAGGAATTCCTGGAACTTCTCCCTTCGGAAACCATTGCCAAGCGTTTCGTGGACTATATGGACACGGACGATGCCGTAGACCTGATGCGCGAACTCGATGAGGACAAGCAGGAGGAAGTGCTTTCGCACATCGAAGACATAGAACAGGCCGGCGACATCGTCGACCTGCTGAAGTATGACGAAGACACCGCCGGTGGTTTGATGGGCACGGAAATGGTGACCGTCAACGAAAACTGGAGTATGCCGGAGTGCCTGAAGGAAATGCGCCTGCAGGCTGAGAAGTTGGATGAAATCTACTATGTATATGTCATTGATGACGAAGATCGTCTGCAAGGTGTATTCCCGTTGAAGAAGATGATAACCTCCCCCTCCGTTTCCAAGGTGAAACACGTGATGAGGAAAGATCCTATCTCCGTCCATGTGGATACCTCCATTGATGAAGTGGTACAAATCATTGAAAAGTATGACTTGGTGGCAGTTCCCGTTGTTGACAGTATCGGGCGCTTAGTAGGTCAGATTACCGTCGATGACGTCATGGACGAAGTCCGCGAACAGTCGGAACGCGACTACCAGTTGGCATCCGGTTTGTCACAAGATGTAGAAACAGACGATAACGTCATGCGCCAGACTTCCGCCAGACTTCCATGGCTGCTCATCGGTATGCTGGGCGGCATAGGCAACTCTATGATTTTGGGCAATTTCGACACTACTTTTGCCGCCCACCCGGAAATGGCGCTTTATATCCCGCTGATTGGCGGTACGGGCGGAAATGTAGGAACCCAGTCTTCGGCCATCGTTGTGCAAGGCCTTGCCAACAGCTCGCTGGACGCCAAAGACACTTTCAAACAGATAACCAAGGAAGCAGTGGTGGCGGTCATCAATGCAACCATCATCTCCCTGTTGGTGTATATTTATAACTTCATACGGTTCGGAGCCACGGCCACGGTTACTTATTCCGTCTCCATCAGCCTTTTTGCAGTCGTCATGTTTGCCTCCATCTTCGGAACGCTGGTTCCCATGACTCTGGAGAAACTGAAGGTCGACCCGGCCATTGCCACCGGTCCGTTCATCTCCATCACCAATGACATTATAGGCATGATGCTATATATGGGTATTACTGTCTTACTATCATAAAAACAAGAAAATAGAAAAAAATCAAGGCAATTTGTATGAAGTAATCATTTTATTTCATTAATTTGTAGTCTAATGTAACCCGAACGGGGAGAACCCGTTTCTAAAAAAGTAAATACAATGACGGACACTCATGACACTAATCTCCCCGAAAAGCCGGTGGAATTAGAAGAAGACAAGAAGGCAGCAGAGGTTTTTGAACCGGCAACAACAGAAACTCCCGCTGAAGAAATTGTTTCGGAAAAGCCGGTAGAGCCAATCCAGAAGCTCACGAAAGAAGAAATTCTTGCCAAGCTCAAAGAGGTGGTTGCAGACGTGGAGAACGTGGCAAGACCTGAAATAGACGGCTTGAAACAATCTTTCTACAAGTTGCATAATGCCGAGCAGGAAGCAGCCAGAAAACTGTTCATTGAAAACGGAGGCGCCGCAGAGGACTTTGTTCCACAAACAGACAGTGTGGAGGAAGAGTTCAAGAATATCATGTCCGTCATCAAAGAAAAAAGAAGTGCACTTACTGCCGAGCTGGAGAAGCAGAAGGAAATGAACCTGCAGGTAAAGCTTTCCATCATCGAAGAACTGAAGGAACTGGTAGAATCTCCGGATGACGCCAATAAGAGCTATACGGAGTTCAAGAAACTGCAACAGCAATGGAACGAAGTGAAACTCGTGCCGCAAGCCAAAGTCAACGAGCTTTGGAAAAATTACCAATTGTACGTTGAGAAGTTCTACGACCTCCTGAAATTGAATAATGAATTCCGTGAATACGACTTCAAGAAGAATCTGAAAATCAAGACCCACCTCTGCGAAGCTGCCGAAAAGCTGGCGGATGAAGCAGATGTTGTTTCTGCTTTCCATCAATTACAGAAGCTGCATCAGGAATTCCGTGATACGGGACCGGTAGCCAAGGAGCTGCGCGACGAAATCTGGGCACGCTTCAAAGCAGCTTCTACTGCCGTGAACCGACGCCATCAGCAACATTTTGAAGCTTTGAAGGAAGTGGAACAGCACAACCTTGACCAAAAGACTGTGATTTGCGAAATCATAGAGGCCATTGACTACAAGGAACTGACAAATTTTGCTTCTTGGGAGAATAAGACGCAAGAGGTTATCGCCCTTCAAAATAAATGGAAAACCATTGGCTTCGCTCCGCAAAAGATGAACGTGAAAATTTTCGAACGTTTCCGTAAGGCATGTGACGAGTTCTTCCGTAAAAAGGGAGAGTTCTTCAAAACCCTGAAGGAGGGTATGAACGAAAACCTGGAAAAGAAGCGCACCTTGTGCGAAAAAGCAGAAGCTCTGAAAGATAGCACCGACTGGAAAGCAACAGCCGATGAGTTGGTCAAGCTCCAAAAAGAATGGAAAACCATCGGACCGGTAGCCAAGAAATACTCGGATGCCGTATGGAAACGATTCATCTCCGCCTGCGACTACTTCTTCGAACAAAAGAACAAAGCCACGTCTTCACAGCGCAGCATAGAACAAGAGAATCTGGAAAAGAAAAAAGCCATCATCGAGAAGCTGAACGCGATTGATGACCAGATGGATACAGAGGAAGCCACCCAACTGGTACGTAACCTCATGAAAGAGTGGAATGGTGTGAAACATGTGCCTTTCAAAGAGAAAGACAAAATCTACAAACAATACCACAGCCTGATAGACAAATTGTTTGAGCGTTTCAACATCAGTGCTTCCAACAAGAAACTGAGTAATTTCAAGTCAAACATCAGTTCCATTCAGGAAAATAGTCCACAAGCCCTCTACCGGGAACGCGAGAAACTGGTACGTGCCCTCGATAACATGAAAAACGAGCTTCAGACATACGAAAACAACCTCGGCTTCCTGACCACTTCTTCCAAGAAAGGAAACAGCCTGCTGACAGAAATCAACCGCAAGGTGGAAAAACTGAAAGCAGACATCGAACTTGTGAAAGAAAAGATAAAAGTAGTGGACGAGAATATTAAAAGCCAAGAATAATACAACAAGTGAGACTTAATAGATTCAAGAGGCTGTCTGAGACAGTCTTTTGAATCTATTTTGAGGATGTAATTTAAACTGTGTCAGCAAGGAATAAAATATTAACTTTGCTAAC
>CAJJYX010000158.1 GCA_905197435.1 uncultured Bacteroides sp. | reverse complement strand
CACGTACATTTGCATTTGTACAATCAATTAAATACTAACACCATGAGAAAACTTAACCACGCACTTCTTGCAAGTGCTCTCGCCTTGGCATGCGCTTCGTGTACCGCGGAGAAAGAAGCTAACTACCAAGTGATACCTCTCCCCCAAGAGGTTAGTTTAACCCAAGGAAATCCGTTCAAACTGAACGAAAATGTTCTCATCGCTTATCCGGAAAACAATGCCTTATTGCAACGCAATGCTGAGTTCCTGTCGGAGTACATCCAACAAGCCACGAACTACGCACCGAAAACAAAGGCCATCGCGGCAGGAGAACAAGTGAAAAATGCAATTGTACTGGGGCTCGACCCGGGCATTGCAAACAAGGAAGGCTATGTGCTGACTACCACCCCCGAAGGAATCAGCATCAACGGACAAACCGAAAACGGAGTGTTCTATGGCATCCAGACTTTACGCAAATCCATTCCCGCCGCAGCCAAAGGAGCAACCGTCCTGATACCGGCAGGTGAAATTAAGGACGAACCGCGTTTCAGTTACCGCGGTATGCACCTCGACGTAGGACGTCACTTCTTCCCCAAAGAGTTTATAAAGAAATATATAGACTTGCTGGCACTGCACAATATGAATACTTTCCACTGGCACCTGACTGAAGACCAGGGCTGGCGTATCGAGATCAAGAAATATCCGAAACTTACGGAAATAGGTTCTCAACGCAGTCGTACGGTAATCGGAAGAAACACACAAGAGTACGACAATACGCCGTATGGTGGTTTCTATACACAGGAAGAAGCTAAAGAAATCGTGAAGTATGCGCAGGAACGTTACATCACGATAATTCCGGAAGTAGACTTGCCGGGACATATGCTTGCCGCATTAGCTGCTTATCCGGAAATGGGATGTACAGGCGGTCCATATGAAGTATGTCCTCGTTGGGGCGTATTTGAAGACGTACTTTGCATCGGTAATGATAAAACCATGCAATTCCTGGAAGACGTAATGAGTGAAATCATCGAAATATTCTCATCAGAATATGTACATATCGGTGGCGATGAAGCTCCACGTACCCGTTGGGAAAAATGTCCGAAATGCCAGGCACGTATCAAAGCGGAAGGGCTGAAAGCTGATAAAAAACATACCGCAGAAGATCGCCTGCAAAGTTATTGCATGACACGTATCGAGAAGTTCCTGAACAGCAAGGGACGCCGGATTATCGGCTGGGACGAAATTCTGGAAGGCGATGTAGCCCCCAATGCGACAGTAATGTCATGGCGCGGAGCATCTGGAGGCATAGAAGCGGCACAAATGGGACATGATGTAATTATGACGCCCAACACCTATTGTTATTTCGATTATTATCAGACGGCAGACACCAAGGATGAACCGCTGGGTATCGGTGGATATGTACCCATAGAAAAGGTGTATAGTCTGGATCCTACTTTCGATCTGAATGAAGAACAGAAAAAACATATTATTGGTGCCCAAGCCAACTTATGGACAGAGTACATAACTACCACCGAACATGTGGAATACATGGTATTACCCCGTATGGCTGCCCTTGCCGAAGTACAATGGACACAACTGGAAAAGAAAGATTATACAAACTTCACTACCCGGCTGGCCGGACTCATCGGCCTCTACCGGAGAGACGGGCTCAACTACCGGGAACCCTTCCGACAGCAGGCAGACTCCACAGCTACCGAGAAGAAGTAATCAAAACTGGAAATAGATAAACGGCTGTATCTCCGAACTTTTCATCTGAATGACCAGATAGATTACAGCAAGCATCAGTACCGCCTTTCCCAACAGGGGGAGGCGGATTACTGTTTTTGTACAGGCACGTTCCCAACTGTCTGGCACAAAATGCAGGAAATATCCCAATGCCATCAATGCGAATACCTCCCAATAGCCTGCCACCAGCTGCGGGAAGAGTTGCGGACGGAAAGTGGTGAATATCTGCTTCAGCATATCCATTGATGTGGCGAACTCCGCATTACGGAAGAATATCCAGCAGAAACAAACAAAATGGAAAGTAACAAGCACCCCGAAGAAGCGGCGGATGCCACGGTTCTCCGTCCCCTTCTTATGCCCGGTAAGCGTCATCCAGAACTTATGGGCTGCAAGCGCAACGCCATGCATCATTCCCCAAAGTACAAAATTCCACGAAGCACCATGCCACAAGCCGCCCAGGAACATGGTAATGATGAGATTGGCATATTGGCGGATTTTCCCCTTCCGGTTGCCACCCAAAGAAATATAAAGGTAATCGCGCAACCAACTGGAAAGCGAGATATGCCATCGCCTCCAGAATTCCGTAATGGAAGCGGACTTATAAGGAGAATCGAAATTGATATTGAAATGGAAGCCCAGCAACAAGGCAATGCCGATAGCCATATCACTGTAACCGGAGAAGTCGCAATAAATCTGCAAGGCATAGCCATAGACCCCCATCAGATTCTCCACCCCCGAATAAAGAGTAGGATTATCAAAGATACGCTCTACAAAGTTGACGCTGATATAGTCCGATATGACCGCTTTCTTGAAAAGTCCACTAACGATGAGGAAGATTCCACGTCCGAACATCTCATTGGAGACAAACAGCGGACGGCGGATTTGCGGAATGAAATCACGAGCACGTACAATAGGCCCCGCCACCAACTGGGGAAAGAAAGAAACATAAAAAGCATAATCCAACAAACTGGTCAGAGGCGTTATCTGGCGACGGTACACATCTATCGTATAGCTCAACGACTGGAAAGTGAAAAAAGAGATGCCCACCGGAAGGAAAATATCCATCGCCGTGAACGTACCTCCCGTCAGCGAGGCAAAGCACTCACCCAGGAAGTTGGTGTACTTGAAGTAACACAATAATCCCAGGTTGATGAACAGACTCAGCACCACCCACCCTTTGCGCAGCCAAGGGACGGCTTCACGCGCCATCATCCTGGCAATGAAGAAGTCGCTCACGGTGACGAGGGCAAGCAGGAAGAAATAGGTGCCGCTACTCTTATAGTAGAAGTAATAGGAGAATGCGGTGACAAACAGCAAACGCGCCGTCGTCCGGCGTTGCAACAACAGATAAACCAATATAAAAGCGACAAACAGCCAGAGGAAAATACCACTGCTGAATATCATCGGGGCTTGCGGGTCATAAGTGAAGACATCACGCAGGCGGTCCAAGTCTATATTCAATCCGGATAAAAATTCGTCAATATTCCACATAATCGTTATAAGCTTTTAACAAGGCCTGGTAGAACAGTTCGCCTTGCAGGCGGTAACCGTCCGGCAAATAGTGTACATGGTCCGGACGCATCAATCCGGCTTCCTGCCAATTGAGGCAGGCACGGCGGACACCGCCAAGTATTTCGTACATGTCCCATACCGCCAATCCGTTTTCATCGGCATAGCGACGGATAGTTTGCACAGCAACGGCAGTACGCGGATTAATCTTATAAGTCCGACGACGACGCTGCCGGAAACTCTCGTAAGAACCCGGAGGAGTAGTCATCAGCATCGGTACATTCGGTAGTTTTTCTCGAAGCATACGCACAAGGTCGTCCATCTGACGATAGTGCAGCATTGTATTATAACGGCGGTTATGGCTCTCGTTCGTTCCAAAAGAAAGAATAAGCAGGTCGGGATGCAGGGCGGCAATATCCGCAACACGGTCGGGACGGGTAAAGGTGGTACAAAACGCACCGTTGATACCAACATCGGTATAGGAGATTGTTCCGAAAGTGTTCTGCATCAGCTCACCGGTGGTACGGGGGAAGATATGCCCACGGATATGGCTGTCTCCAACATGTACAATGCGGAGCGTATCAGTGGAAGCACCCAGCCGGGAGAGACGCAGCTTTTCCCAGAAAGGGTTAAGAATACCCAGACTGTCTATCAGTACATTCTTCTTCAGTTGCTGAAAAGCGGCGGGAAAGGTTATCAAAGGAACAGCCACCGTATCCGTACGTTGGAAATAGAGGCAGAGGGTATCACAATCTGTTCCGACGGCATGACAAGAAAGGCTGCCCGGCAGTGTATCCTGTGCATGAAGCGACCGTATCGCCGCAACCAGCATCAGTGCCACACTACAAATGGTGAACAGTAAATTGCGCAGTTGCAAATCCTTATGGCTCCTCTTCATAGTAGGCTTTCCTTCTATCATACTGTTCCTTTCCATAAATCAAAGACTCATAAAGCAGTCCCGCAAGGTGCTTTCCACCGCGAA
The DNA here is from genome assembly GCA_905197435.1 of uncultured Bacteroides sp. Classification (GTDB taxonomy): domain Bacteria; phylum Bacteroidota; class Bacteroidia; order Bacteroidales; family Bacteroidaceae; genus Bacteroides. Next base: position 3,312 of record CAJJYX010000158.1, on the reverse strand, counting down.
AGTTGATGTGCGTATAATCATAATTAGCCAGTGAGGGTTTGGCATGCACCATCTCTGCCATACTGCCTTCCCCACCCATGGCCTCGAACATGTTCCAAAAAGCGACAGCCTCATCCGCTGCCAGGTTCTGTTGATAACGAACCAAGTTCTTGATACCGGGCATGGTACGCAACTCCCCTTCTTCGGTCTTATAATCACGGTCGCCCACGCTGACCACGAGGATGGCAGCCTGTGGAAAAGCTTCTTTGAGATGCTGCACCGTTGTCTGCATACCTGCAATATACTTATCATAATTGCGTCCCCGCTCCGTCGCTACATTCAGCCCATACTGCAGGATTATCAAATCGTAAGGGCGTTGCTCATTGAACTCACGCATCATCCACACGGGAACAGAACGGAGGGAGAGACCTGAGCTGCCACGCAGTGAGAAATTGTCCAGCACAATACCGGAAGTGCCGTCCATGGCAAGGCCGTAGAATAAGGTGGAATCTGCACTTTCCACCGTCCAACGGACAGAACCGATATTTCCCTCTACCGTCATCTCCTGCAAATCATTAATCGGTGCAAAGGTCTCGGTAGTCGCTTCGCCGCGATTGACGCGGACTGAAAGGGTTGTCGTGCCGCGGTTATAAAAAAAGATACTGGCACGCCGGCAAGTATCCAGACGGGAAGCATAGCTTTTCTGCCCACGCAGTTCCACATAAGCACCGGCATTCGGAATAAAGTAATGTCCGGAGACTCCCAGCTTGTTACGGTCAAAGAATACGGAGTCCATGACGGAATGGCTCTGCCATCCGCTGAAGGAATGACGCACCGTAGGACGGAAACCACTGGTCATAGACGTAATGGTGACAAAACCCACCCCACAACCACCATACTTTTTCTGAAGCATCTCGCGCAAATCGGCCGTCAGAATATCCGCTTCGATAAAAGAGTCACCGAAGTAGGCGATACGAACCGAACGGGGTGCTTTGGCAAGCTCGTCAAGCGCCTGATAGAACCGCGTCATGCCACGCATGGTAGAATCACTGTAATCTTCAATGCACGTCATGCCCGCACGGCAAGTGTCCACAAAGGCAGGCTTCACCTTCGGGGGCGGAGGCAACAGACTGTCCGGCTCACTCACCGGCTTGGTAGGACGACGCACGTCACCCAGAATATCCACACGCCTCAGCACACGCCCCCCCATCGTAATACTTGGCAACAGATGCATCAGCAATAACGCACCCCATACGATGAACACCAACAGAACCGTATATTTCAATGAATTCTTTTCCATACCTAATGCGGACGCAAAGATATAGATATAGGTTGAAAAAACTCTCCGGACAAAAAAGAATTATCCCCGAAGAAACAAGATTTTTTCTTCGAGGATAACAGTTATAAGCAGAACAGACCGGATTAAATGGTCTGTTCGATATTCCAAACAAAAGCACGGAGTCCGAGCTGTTCGGTCTCCTTGTCCATCCGGTGGAGTGCTTCGAGCAGTGGAGTCACTTTAGCCTCATCTACGATAGTGATGATGGCGGAACACATACTGGGCCAGGCATGGCTGCCATAGTGTGGTTCACCCGTCTTGCTGCCACGCCCCTGCACTTGCTGCCAATAACTGAAGCCGCGGCAGTTGTGGCGGTCGAGCAATGCTATGATGCGTTCAAAAAACGCTTGGTCAAAGGTTATGAATACTGATTTCACGTTATATAATGTTTAGTGATTTGTGATTAGTGATTAATGGTCGTGCGGATGGAGGCTGATGTCATTTTGCACCCCATCGCGCAGTCCATTAATCATTAAACATTAACTTATTGTTTTCTGGGTTTCGTCATCTTCTCTTTATGCAGCTGATAATAATCGTTCAGCTCACGGTCTTTCTTGATCTTCTTACGTGTGCGGCGAATGCCGATACCTGCAAACGAGCAATAAAGCACGGGCACAAGAATCAATGTCAGGATAGTAGATACCGTCAGACCACCAATTACGGCAACCCCCAATGGACGCCACATCTCAGCACCTTCACCCTGCCCCACAGCCATCGGCACCATACCGAGGATAGTGGTCAGTGTAGTCATCAATACCGGGCGCAAGCGACTGCGTCCTGCCGTGACCACGGAGTGAAGCACCGCCTGACCGCGTTCGCGGCAGAGTGTGATATAGTCAATAAGCACGATACCATTCTTCACAACAATACCAATCAACATAATTCCACCCAAAAGCGACATCACATTCAAATTGGTTCCTGTGAAAAACAATGCCATCAACACACCGCTGAATGCAAACGGAATGGAGAACATAATAATAAACGGATAACTCAAGGACTCAAACTGGGCTGCCATCACAATGAATACCAAAATAATAATCAACACAGCCAGTGTTCCCAGGTCAGAGAACGAATCCTGCTGGTCCTCGTATGAGCCCGAAATCTGGATGGAAATGCCACTTGGCAAGTCCATCTTGTCAATAATGGCATTACCATTGGCTACCACATCACCCAATGGTACTCCGGAAATAACCGCAGATACAGTTACTACACGCTCACGGTCCTTACGCTCGATGGTAGGAGGCGCCGAACGTTCGACCACCTTACCGAGGTCTTTCACACGGATACCCTCACCGGCGGGCGTGTAGATAAGGATGTTTTCCAAATCTTCAATCTTTGTACGGAATTCAGGAGCATAGCGTACACGGATGTCATACTCGTCACCATCCTCGCGATAGTAGGATGCCAGAGCACCATTGACACGGTTACGCAGATAGTTGGAGGCGGTCGAGAGATTCAAGCCATGCAACGCCAGCTTCTCACGGTCGAAGTCCACCTGATATTCAGGTTGGTAATCCTGACGGCTGATGTTCACCTCACTCACACCTTTCACCTGCAACAATTTTTCTTTCAGTTCTGCCGATACTTTGTCCGTAGCGGTGAAGTCATAGCCATAAACCTCGAAGTCGGCACTCGCCTGGGCACTCATGCCACCGGTACTACCGCCGAGAATTACCTGCGCCTTGTCCAACTCGGGATAGGCTTTCAAGTCTTCACGCATCTCGTCACAAACCGTCTCCAGTGTCACGTCACGGTCTCCAGGGCTCACCAGACTGATATTGAAACTAATGATATGACTACCGTTGTCCTGCATGGAGGCGAACGTATTGTCCGAGTCGGCCTGCCCTACGGTATAGTTGCATACCTTCATCACGCCTTTATAACGTTTCATCCATTTATCCGTCAGTTCCGAAGCCAACGCCTGCGCACGTTCCACACGAGCACCGATGGGCAACTGGAGGTTCACACCGATACGGCTATTGTCGGCTGCCGGG
>CAJJYX010000157.1 GCA_905197435.1 uncultured Bacteroides sp. | reverse complement strand
AAAAAGCAAAGGCAAAAGCCCGCTTCGAACAAATGACGGATGCCGACAAGCAACTACTCGTTCGCAACATGATTGCCGGACTGCCCGGTTCGGAAGAGAGCTTCACACTGGAACAATTCCAGCAAGAGCTTGATCGCTATAAAGACATCACTCCGGAAAAGTTGCGTGCCAACCTGATTTATTTTCTGCAAGAAATCACTCCTGTTGCCGATGAAGCCGGTGTAGAGTTGGTTATCCATCCGGACGATCCTCCTTGTTCTATCCTTGGATTGCCGCGTATCATGAGCAGTGCTGCCGATTTCCAGGCATTGATTGACGCTGTTCCTAATAAGAGCAATGGTCTTTGTCTCTGTACCGGTTCTCTCGGAGTCAGCAGTTCCAACGATCTGGAAGGTATGATGAAACAATTCGGTGACCGCATTAACTTCGTACACTTCCGCAGCACACAGCGCGATGCAGAAGGTAATTTCTACGAAGCCAACCACCTGGAAGGTGATGTAGACATGTACCACGTTATGAAAGCTTTCCTCGAATTACAGCAAAAAAGACAAGTATCCATTCCTATGCGTCCCGACCACGGCCACCAGATGGTAGACGACCTGAAGAAGAAAACCAATCCGGGATACTCCTGCATCGGCCGTTTGAGAGGACTGGCAGAACTGAGAGGCCTGGAAATGGGAATCGCCAAGTCATTGTTCGAGTAAGAGAGATCCTTTAGAAATACATACTGAAAAGAAGCCATTCAATTGCAATCATATTGCAGGCGAGTGGCTTTCTTTGAATACCCCAATTGATATGCTGAAAATTCAAACTCCCAACGGTGAGAACAGGGTTCTACTACATTCCTGCTGCGCTCCCTGTTCCTCTGCCATCATCGAATGTATGCTGGCAAACGGCATCCGCCCTACTGTGTTTTACTGTAATCCCAACATCTATCCGCAAGAAGAATATGAAATAAGAAAGCAGGAAGCCATTCGCTTTGTAACGTCTCAAAACCTCGATTTCATCGATGCAGACTACAATCATGCACACTGGCTGCACACCATGCAAGGATTGGAAAATGAACCGGAACGGGGCAGCCGTTGCCTGAAGTGCTTCACCCTGCGCCTGACGGAGACTGCCCGCTATGCCTCCGGACATGGCTTTTCCGTATTTACCACTACCCTTGCCTCTTCGCGTTGGAAAAGTCTGGAACAGATCAATGAAGCAGGACGCCGTGCCGCCGCACACTATCCGGGTACCCTCTTCTGGGAACAGAATTGGCGGAAAGGCGGACTTCAGGAGCGGCGCAACCAGTTGCTGAAAGAATATGATTTCTACAACCAGCAGTATTGCGGGTGCGAATTCAGCATGCAACGGCTGCAAAAGGACGAAGCTATATTATGAAGCTTGCCGGATTATGTACGATATTGCACTAAAATCCGGCACATTTCCCGTAACTTTGCTTCATGTTAACAATAAAACTAAAGAGATATGCAGAAACCTATTTATTCCTTGTTCCTTGCCCTTATCGCTGTATGCCTGTTTTCAATTCCCTGTAACGCAAAGGGGAAGGCAAAACACGTCGTTTTAATCGGTTTGGACGGCTGGGGTGCCTATAGTGTACTCAAAGCGGAAATTCCCCATATCAAGCAACTCATGGCAAACGGTTCCTATACCCTGGAGAAACGGTCTGCCCTGCCCTCTTCCAGTGCCATCAACTGGGCATCCATGTTTATGGGGGCGGGTCCCGAACTGCACGGATATACGCAATGGGGATCCAAAACGCCCGAACTGCCGTCACGCGCACTGAACGAACACGGCATATTCCCTACCATCTTCCAACTGCTGCGTGACGCCCGGCCGGAAGCGGAAATCGGCTGCCTGTACGAATGGGACGGCATCAAGTATCTGGTAGACACCCTTTCGCTGAGCCACCATGCGCAAGCCCCCGACTACAACAAATATCCCGAAGCACTGTGCGGCATGGCAGAGGAATACATTAAAGAGAAACATCCGGCCCTACTTGCCGTCTGCTTCGACAATCCGGACCACGTAGGCCATCAAGCCGGACACGACACACCCGAATACTATGCGAAGTTGAAAGAGCTGGACGGCTATGTGGGTCGCATCATCCAGGCCGTCACGGATGCAGGCATGCTGAAAGAAACCATCTTCATCGTTACTGCCGACCACGGCGGCATTGAAAAAGGACATGGCGGCAAGAGCATGCAGGAGATGCAGACTCCCTTCATCATCTCCGGAAAGAATATAAAGCAAGGGGGAGAATTCCACGAAAGCATGATGCAATATGACGTTGCATCCACCATCGCCCATATCTTCGGGCTGAAACAGCCACAAGTATGGATAGGACGCCCTATGCTACAGGTTTTCAAATAGAGGCACGCATACACCCTATCGGTAAATCAAAGTAGAAAGATAGTCCTCGGCAAACATCTCGTTCGCCACCTCCAGCAGAACTTCCGGAGTAAGTTGCCCGATACGGTGGAACACTGCTTCGGAGGTCTCGTACTTGTTATAATGAAGGAAGGTCTTCCCCATGCCCAAAGCATTATTTTCATTATTGTCCGAAGCAACGCCGATTTGCCCGATAAGTTGCTTCTTGGCGGCGGCAAGCTGCGACGAAGTCATCCGGACATCACGCAAACGCTTCAGCTCCTTATAGACCAACCGGGTACAGTAATCCAAATCTGCGGGGTCACAACCGAAGTAGATGCAGAAAGTTCCCGTATCGGTATAGGAGGTCAGATTGGATTCCACGTTATAAACCAGGCCGCGGCGCTCGCGAAGGGAGAGATTCAGACGGCTGTTCATGCCCGGACCACCCAAGATATTGTTCAGCAGATAAAGTGCGGTACGCTTGTCATCATGTGCATTATATCCCCGGCTGCCAATCATGACGTGTGCCTGATGGGTATCTTTATGCACTACAAGGTGTTCGGGCACATAAAGGGGCGGCGGGATGCGACGGTTGTCTACCGGCACGGCAGGTATGTCAGCCAGCAATTTCTCGGCCCAGCGCACCACTTGTCTGAAGTCCAGATTGCCCAGAACGAAAAAGACCATATTGCCGGGACGGTAAAAGCGGGAAGTAAATGCAGCGGCATCCTCGCTGCGGAACTGTTTCAACTGCCCGGGATTACCCAGGATATTACGCCCCAAAGGATGTCCCCTGAATATCAAATCCTCGAAGTCATCGAAAATAAGTTCGGAAGGATTGTCCTCGTAGGATTGTATTTCATCGATAATCACCTCCGTCTCTTTCTCTATTTCGTGTTGCGGAAAAGTGGAATGAAATACAATATCCGTCAGCAATTCGAAAGCGCGGCCGAAATGCTCGGTAAGGAAAGCAGAGTAAACCACCGTTTCCTCCTTATTGGTGTAGGCATTGAGATCACCACCCACATTCTCCATGCGGTTCAGGATATGCCATGCCTTGCGCTTGCGGGTACCTTTGAATATGAGGTGCTCCACAAAGTGCGCCATACCTTGCTCATTTTCAAGCTCATCGCGCGTACCTGCATCTATGGCAAAGCCACAATAAGCCACCTTGGAAAGTGAAGGCTCATGAATAATACGCAATCCGTTGGGCAAGGTATGCCGGTTGGAGGCCGGCGGCAATTTCTCTTTCAAATTCTTCATTCTGACGTTTCAAACTATTTGAGGCGACAAAAATACAATAAAACTTATTGCCGTTTATAGAAAATTGCAGATATTTGCAATTGCTATAATTTTAAGCACATTAATCACATTAGCACATTAAGTATGATTGCATCCATTCAAGAGCTTTTGCAGAAAGAAGCACAAGCCGTACTGAACATTCCAGTGACGGACGCTTATGAAAGAGCTGTAGAACTCATCGTAGAACAAGTGCACCGCAAAAAAGGGAAACTGGTAACTTCGGGTATGGGTAAGGCCGGGCAGATAGCCATGAACATCGCCACCACTTTCTGCTCCACCGGCATCCCTTCCGTGTTCCTGCATCCCAGCGAAGCACAGCATGGTGACCTCGGTATCCTTCAGGATAATGACTTGCTGCTACTCATCTCCAATTCGGGCAAAACTCGCGAAATCGTGGAACTGACACAGCTGGCACATAACCTGAATCCGGAACTGAAGTTCATCGTCATCACCGGAAATCCCGACAGCCCCCTGGCACACGAATCCAATGTATGCCTCAGTACCGGGAAACCGCAAGAAGTATGTGTACTGGGCATGACGCCCACAACTTCGACCACTGCCATGACCGTCATCGGCGACATCCTGGTGGTACAGACCATGAAAGAAACAGGATTCACTATTGAAGATTACTCCAAACGCCATCACGGCGGTTACCTCGGAGAAAAGTCAAGATCGCTATGCGTAAAGTAATAGGCATCGGAGAAACCATACTGGACATCATATTCCGTGATGAGCAGCCCACAGCAGCCGTTCCGGGCGGTTCTGTATTCAACGGCATCGTTTCACTGGGACGTATCGGTGTTCCCATCTGCTTTATCAGTGAAACGGGCAACGACCACGTGGGCAACATCATCCTCAACTTCATGCGCGAGAACAATATCCCCACGGACCATGTCAATGTGTTCCCCGACGGGAAATCCCCCGTATCACTCGCTTTCCTGAACAACCGGAGCGATGCGGAATACATCTTCTACAAAGATTATCCCAAGCAGCGCCTGGACGTGGAATATCCGCAGATTCAGGAAGACGACATCGTAATCATAGGGTCGTACTATGCCCTGAACCCGGTATTGCGCGACAAAGTGGTGGAACTGCTGGAACGCGCAAACGACATGCACGCCATCATCTACTACGACCCCAATTTCCGATCGTCCCATAAAGAGGAAGCTATCAAGCTGGCTCCCACCATTATCGAGAATCTGGAATACGCCAACATTGTACGCGGCTCGCAGGAGGATTTCTTCTATATGTGGGGATTGCAGGAGGCCGACAAGATATACAAAGACAAAGTAAAGTTCTACTGCCGTAACTTCCTCTGCACAGCCGGTGCGGAGCAGGTTTCATTGCGTACCGGTACAATTTCCAAAGAATATTCCATTCCTCCGTTGGAAGCGGTCAGCACCATCGGCGCGGGCGATAATTTCAATGCGGGTATCATCTTCGGGCTACTAAAGTACAATGTACGTTACGAGGACCTGGACACAATGGACGAAGCCACTTGGGACAAAATCATCCAATGCGGCATTGAGTTTGCCGCTGAGGTATGCAAGAGTTTCAACAACTCGGTTTCCAAAGAATTTGCAGAAGAGCAAGCACGCCGGCAGTAACCCATCTTTCACAGTAAAGACGCATCAGAACGCAAACAACCCTATCGTTTCATTCTGATGCATCCACAACAACCATTAAGCAGGCACACTTTTTTTTCAATCAGATTGAAAGATAATTCTTCTTTTCCTTGCATTCCCATCTTTTTTTGCTTCATTTGTCCTAACCTTTGTACTTAAAGCCTTTTAAAGATATGAAAACAATAGGCTATAGACAGCAAACTTTAACATCTCCAAAATGGAAATGGCAAAATATCCATCTTTTGCTGTATGTCCTTTTAGGAGTACTCACCTCTTGCGAAACAGAAGAATCATTCTATCAATCCCCACTTCCCCAAAACAAAGCCACATCAACCCGACAAGCATTCTTCGAACCGAAGAGTTTCTTCGCGTATACCGACTCTACCCTTTTCAAACTACACAAGAACACATATCATCGTTCAGGAGTTCCATGATGAACAAAGAGATAGAAGCACACTATGCGCAATATCTGTTTTTGAAGAGGAGTGTGGAGTGGACAAAACAGAAAAAAGAACAATATTTAAACAGCCAACGCTTAAGAGCAACGACCTCATTAGAAAAATATGTAAATCAACAAGGCTATATCACAACTTCTGATTTGGATTTCTTCAATGTTTATTTATCCAACAACGTTGTTTCTTCTTTCCGTAATGAAGGATACGAAAATTATCCATTTAAAGAGCATCCGGATATCACCAAGGTTTTTCCTAACATAAAATTAACAGCAAAAAATTGTAACGAATGAAAAGACTATTACTTACTACACTACTTATAGGATACATGTATCCAGGTATGGCACAGGATAAACCTATTAGAACGGAAATATCACTCGAAGAAACAGTCATTTATAAAAAGACCGACACTTTTTGGGTAGAGGGTTATACGTACCAATGCGATGTGGATGACGGCAGCCAATTTGTAACCCTTTACAACAAGGAAAACACACTGACATACGAAAATATTGTCTACAAAGCCACAGGGAAAACATATATCGGTAGTTGGAACGAAACCAAAGTAATTGTAAGTGATAGAATGATGAGCCAGCAAGCAGACTTCATTGTAGACCAGGCTTTCACAAAAAGTATGGCGGATGAAATCGGAAAAAAGGAACTTACAATAACCATGCTGCTCAGTCCGGATACGGGAAAAGTAATAGAAGTGAATTTCAATTTCACCACCTTTAGCCCCTATGCCAGAGTACCACTGTATGTCTATAGGGAAATTGAAGTGAAACTGAAAGAACAGATTTACTTTAAACCCGGGGAAGTAGGAAAACAGCTCAATTACATCATGCTGGCATGGACTCAGAAGCCCAAAGGGAAACTCTCCCCACTAATTCCTCCTGGGTTCCTGAAGTAAAACGCATTCCCAATGCATGAAATTATCCTGAATATTATTAATGAAGCCACCATTGAAGAACAGCCTATAAAAACTATTTTATCATGTAATTGCATAATTATCAACTGCCAATTATCAATTATCCATTGAAAAGCACTATCTTTGCGCCCGAAATATATAAAGATATACAGAAGATTTAATGAAGACATTTGAAGAGCTCGGTGTGTCGCCGGAGATACGCCGCGCCATTGAAGAAATGGGATATGAGTGTCCCATGCCGGTACAAGAAGAAGTAATCCCTTACCTTTTGGGAGAAAATAATGATGTAGTAGCACTGGCACAAACAGGAACAGGAAAGACCGCAGCGTTTGGTCTGCCGCTTATACAGCAAATTAACGTTAACAACAGAATTCCCCAATCACTTATTCTTTGTCCTACCCGCGAACTCTGCTTGCAGATTGCAGGTGACTTGAATGACTATTCCAAATACATCACTGGATTGCGGGTGTTGCCCGTATATGGTGGTTCATCCATAGATAGCCAGATACGTGCCCTGAAACAAGGTGTACATATCATCGTTGCCACCCCGGGACGACTCGACCTGATGGAACGTAAGACTGTATCGCTCACCACTATCCAGAATGTAGTGATGGATGAGGCGGACGAAATGCTGAATATGGGATTCACGGACAGTATTAACGCTATTCTTGCCGATGTGCCTCAGGAGCGTAATACGTTATTATTCTCTGCCACTATGAGCCCAGAGATTGCACGTATCTCAAAGAAATACTTACGTGACGCCAAAGAAATCACTATCGGACGGAAAAATGAAAGTACAAGCAACGTGAAGCATGTAGTCTTCACCGTTCATGCCAAGGATAAATACGCGGCTCTTGCAGGCAAAAAGTTTGCTCAGGGCGACGTTGTAAACACGATAATAACATGTGCCGGCGGACAGACAATTCTGCTTCGCCTCGATACCACGCTTCCGCGGTTTTACGAGCGCGATTTTATTGTCAGAGGAACAAAGGGCTTTTATTCGGGGAACTGCAATATAGCGTTTATCGACGGCGTTGAT
>CAJJYX010000156.1 GCA_905197435.1 uncultured Bacteroides sp. | reverse complement strand
CAAAATAAGGTATGGGTTGGACTATCTAAAGAAACAGCCCATCAGTTGGGAACTCCTATCTCTTCATTAATGGCATGGACGGAATTGTTGAAGGCGCAATATCCACAGGATGACTTGATTCCTGCCATGGCGGAAGATGTGGAACGCTTGCAGATGATTGCCAATCGTTTCTCGAAGATAGGTTCTGTTCCAGAGTTGGAAGAGGCGGACTTGAAAGCTCTGTTGGAACGGGTGACGGATTATATTTCCCATCGTACTTCGAACAAGGTGAAGATCATTACCCATTTGCCGGATTTACTTCCGCCTGTAAGGCTGAATGTTGCTTTGTTTGAATGGGTGATAGAGAACCTGTGTAAGAATGCGATTGATGCAATGGGAGGAGCTGGAACTTTGACTATTTCAGTACAGGAAACGTCAAGATTTTGGCATATTGATGTGGCTGATACGGGAAAGGGAATTGACAAACGGAATTTTGAAACAGTGTTTGCTCCCGGTTATACCACCAAAAAAAGAGGGTGGGGACTGGGCTTGTCATTGGCACGCCGGATTGTGGTGGAATATCATTCGGGGCGTATTTTTGTAAAGCAATCGGAGATCAATAAAGGGACGATATTCAGAATAGAGCTTAAAAAATGAATATTTCGTGGCTAATTTATACATTATGAGGATAATTATTTGTATCTTTGTCGCCCGAATAAACAAAAGAAGCTTTGGGAAAGTTTGATAAATACAAAATAGACTTGAAAGGTATGCAAGCAGATTCATGCAAATATGAGTTTGTGTTGGACAACCTTTTCTTTGCCAATATTGATGGACCGGAAGTACAGAAAGGTAAAGTCAATGTGGTATTAGTTGTAAAGAAAACGTCTCGTGCTTTCGAATTGAACTTCCAGACGGACGGAATGGTGTGGGTGCCATGTGATCGTTGTTTGGATGATATGGAGCAGCTTGTCAGCTCAACAGACAAACTGCTGGTTAAGTTCGGCCATGAATACGCCGAAGAAGGTGATAATCTCATTGTAATTCCCGAGGAGGAAGGTGAGATTAATGTCGCATGGTTTATGTACGAGTTTGTAGCTTTGGCCATACCCATGAAGCATGTACACGCTCCGGGTAAATGCAACAAAGCGATGACCAGCAAATTGAGCAAGCACATGCGCACTACTCCGGATGATGATATGGCGGAGGATACATTTGCTCCGGAAGAAGAAGTGGAGCTGATGAATGAAGAAGAAACGCAGGTAGACCCGCGTTGGGACGAATTAAAGAAAATATTAGATAACAATTAAAGATTAAAGAAAATGGCACATCCTAAGAGAAGACAGTCAAAAACAAGAACTGCAAAGAGAAGAACTCATGATAAAGCTGTAGCTCCTACACTGGCTATTTGCCCGAATTGTGGTGAGTGGCATGTATATCACACTGTATGTGGCGCATGCGGTTACTATAGAGGTAAGCTTGCAGTTGAAAAGGAAGCTGCCGTATAATTTACGGTTAGTTTGACTAAAACTTATACTTGAATATCTCGGGCGTCTAAAAAGATTTGTAACTTGATGAGCAAACCTTTTTAGACTACCGTTGTTTCAGTAGTTTTATAAGTAAACAAGATTTTAATGGAAAAAATAAATGCAGTAATTACAGGAGTCGGTGGTTATGTACCTGATTACGTCTTGACAAACGACGAAATCTCAAGAATGGTGGATACCAACGATGAATGGATTATGACTCGTATCGGGGTAAAGGAAAGACGTATCCTGAATGAAGAAGGGTTGGGTAGTTCCTACATGGCGCGTAAAGCAGCCAAACAACTGATGCAACGTACGGGTGCAGATCCGGATGATATTGATTTGGTGATTGTTGCTACTTCCACTCCGGATTATCATTTCCCTTCTACCGCTTCTATTTTGTGCGATAAGCTTAGGCTGAAAAATGCGTATGCTTTTGACTTGCAGGCAGCTTGTAGCGGATTCCTCTTTTTGATGGAGACTGCTGCCAATTTCATCCGTTCCGGAAGATATAAGAAGGTTATCATTGTGGGAGCCGACAAGATGTCGTCGATGGTTGATTATACAGACCGCGCTACTTGTCCTATCTTTGGTGACGGTGCTGCCGCTTTCATGCTCGAACCGACAACAGAAGATGTCGGCATTATAGATGCTATTCTTAAAACCGATGGTAAAGGTTTACCTTTCCTGCATATGAAAGCGGGCGGTTCAGTTTGCCCCCCATCTTACTTCACCGTGGACAACCACATGCATTACATTTATCAAGAAGGACGTACTGTGTTTAAGTATGCTGTCTCCAATATGTCGGATGTCAGTGCAGCTATTGCCGAGAAAAACGGTCTGACAAAGGATAGTATAGACTGGGTGATTCCGCATCAGGCAAACCTTCGTATCATTGATGCTGTGGCTCATCGTCTGGAAGTTCCTCGTGAAAAAGTTCTGATCAATATCGAACGTTACGGCAATACCAGTGCCGCTACGTTGCCTCTTTGCATCTGGGACTTTGAGGATAAGTTGAAGAAAGGTGACAACCTGATTTTCACAGCATTTGGTGCAGGATTTACCTGGGGAGCCGTGTATGTGAAGTGGGGATATGACGGGAAGAAACAGTAACTATTGCTGAATATAATATGATAAAAACGCATCCTATTTCAGTTCGATGCGTTTTTTTGTCTCAATTCAAATACTGAAGTCATGCACAAAGCAGGTTTTGTAAATATCGTGGGAAATCCTAATGTGGGTAAATCCACATTAATGAATGTTTTGGTAGGTGAGCGTATTTCTATCGCTACTTTCAAGGCACAGACCACCCGTCACCGGATTATGGGCATCTATAATACAGATGACATGCAGATTGTGTTTTCGGATACTCCGGGTGTGTTGAAGCCAAACTATAAATTGCAGGAATCCATGTTGAATTTCTCCACTTCGGCTTTGACGGATGCTGATGTATTGCTGTATGTGACAGATGTGGTTGAGACTCCCGACAAGCATAATGACTTCGTTGAGAAAGTGGGACACTTGGACGTTCCGGTATTGCTGCTCATCAATAAGATTGATTTAAGCAACCAGGAAAAGCTTGTGGAACTTGTGGAAGCATGGAAGGAATTGCTGCCGAAGGCGGAAATCATTCCCATCTCTGCGACTTCGAAGTTCAATGTGGATTATGTGATGAAGCGGGTGAAGGACCTTCTGCCCGATTCGCCTCCTTATTTTGATAAGGACCAGTGGACGGACAAGCCGGCACGTTTCTTCGTGACGGAGATAATCCGTGAGAAAATCCTGCTGTACTACGATAAGGAAATCCCTTATTCGGTGGAGGTGATGGTAGAACAGTTTAAGGAGGAGGCAAAGAAGATTCATATCAGTGCCGTAATCTATGTGGAGCGTGATTCGCAAAAAGGTATTATCATAGGCAAGCAGGGAAAGGCTTTGAAGAAAGTGGCTACCGAAGCGCGCCGTGATTTGGAGAGATTCTTCGGGAAAACGATATTCCTGGAGACATTTGTGAAAGTTGATAAGGATTGGCGGAGTTCGGACAAGGAACTGCGTAATTTTGGTTATCAGCTGGATTAAGAGTTATTCATACGACTGTGACAGTCGCAAAAAACAAAGAGTGTGAACTATGGGAAATTTAGTTGCAATCGTAGGACGCCCCAATGTGGGAAAGTCTACATTATTTAACCGTCTGACCAAGACACGTCAGGCGATTGTGAATGAGGAAGCGGGGACAACCCGTGACCGTCAATATGGAAAGACCGAATGGTTGGGACGTGAGTTCTCGGTAGTGGATACCGGCGGTTGGGTAGTGAACTCTGATGATATTTTTGAAGAGGAGATTCGTAAACAGGTACTGATGGCTGTAGATGAAGCCGACGTAATTCTGTTTGTGGTGGATGTGATGAACGGAGTTACAGACCTCGACCAGCAGGTGGCTGCCATCTTGCGTCGTGCCAAGAAGCCCGTGCTGCTGGTTGCCAATAAGACCGATAATCATGAGTTGCAATACAATGCCCCTGAGTTCTATAGCCTTGGTCTGGGCGATCCTTATTGTATTTCTGCTGTAACGGGTAGTGGAACGGGCGATATGATGGACCTTATCGTCAGCAAGTTCAAGAAGGAGTCCGATGAAATCCTGGACGAGGACATTCCCCGTTTTGCAGTAGTGGGACGTCCTAATGCCGGAAAATCTTCCATAGTCAATGCCTTTATTGGAGAAGACCGCAACATCGTGACGGAGATTGCCGGGACCACGCGCGACTCTATCTATACCCGCTACAATAAATTCGGTTTCGACTTCTACCTGGTCGATACGGCGGGTATCCGTAAGAAGAACAAAGTGAATGAGGATTTGGAGTACTATTCTGTAATCCGTTCCATTCGTTCCATAGAGAATGCGGACGTATGTATTTTGATGGTAGATGCCACGCGTGGCATTGAAAGTCAGGATTTGAATATCTTCTCCTTGATTCAGAAGAACGCCAAAGGTCTGGTGGTTGTGGTGAACAAGTGGGACCTGGTGCAAGATAAGACAGTGAAGGTGATGAAGACCTTCGAAGATGCTATTCGCAACCGTTTCGCTCCGTTTGTGGATTTCCCTATCATCTTTGCTTCGGCACTGACCAAGCAGCGTATTCTGAAGGTGTTGGAAGAGGCACGCAATGTGTACGAGAATCGTATGACGCGCATTCCGACAGCCCGCTTGAATGAGGAAATGTTGCCGCTTATCGAGGCATATCCGCCTCCTTCAACCAAGGGAAAGTATATCAAAATAAAGTATATCACGCAGTTGCCCAATACCCAGGTGCCGTCATTTGTTTATTTTGCGAATCTTCCACAATATGTGAAGGAGCCCTACAAGCGATTCCTGGAAAACAAGATGCGTGAGAAATGGAACATGACCGGAACTCCGATAAATATCTATATCCGGCAGAAGTAAAATATATCGTGACGATATAAGTCAATTCTATTAACTGGTTTTATGAAGATTGAGATGTCCGGAATGCATGTTCCGGACATTTTCTTATGTAAAGGTCCGGGCATCTGATGCCGTTTTATCCTTCAAGATTCTGTATCTCTACTTCTTTGACTTTCCTGAACAGGTCGGATGCAAATATGAAACTGTTCAGCCGTTCGTTGGTGGAAGTGAAGATATCGTCTTTATTACCTTCCCATTCCTTGTGCCCTTCGTAGATATAGATGATTTTTTCTCCGATACCCATCACAGAGTTCATGTCATGCGTATTGATGAGCGTGGTCATGTTGTATTCCCGCGTTATATCTTGTATCAGCTCATCGATGACAAGTGATGTTTTGGGGTCCAAGCCTGAATTCGGCTCATCGCAGAACAAGTATTGTGGATTCAGGGCGATGGCACGGGCAATGGCCACACGCTTCTGCATACCGCCACTGATTTCTCCGGGAAATTTGTCTTTGGCTTCAATCAGGTTAACGCGCTCCAGGCAGAACATGGCACGACGGGTCCGGTCGCGCAGGGTGTCATTGCTGAACATGTTCAGTGGAAACATGACATTGTCCAGTACTGTCATGGAATCGAACAGCGCGGCACTTTGGAAAATCATCCCCATTTCCCGCCGGAGTGCTTTCTTTTCCTTCTTCCCCATGGCAAGGAAGTTGCGGTGGTCATACAGCAGTTCTCCTTTGTCCGGTGTCAGCAAGCCTACGATACATTTCATGAGTACGGTTTTCCCCGAACCGCTCTGGCCTATAATCAGGTTGGTCTTTCCGTTTTCGAAAGTGGCATTGATGTCTTTCAGCACCTCTTTCTCTTCAAATGATTTGCAAAGTCCTTTCAGTTCAATCATCCCATTAAAAGTTGAGTTAATATTAGGTCGGCGAATAAGATGAGTACGCTGCTGCATACCACGGAGTCGGTAGATGCCTTCCCCACTTCTATGGAACCTCCTTCTACGGTGTAGCCGAAGAAAGCCGATACGCTGGCAATGATAAAGGCGAAAAACAGCGACTTGATAATGCCGCACCAAATAAACCATTCGACAAACATGTACTGCAGGCCATATTCCAAATCTACCGCCGACATGATGCCGCCGAACCAGCAAGTACAGAAAGCTCCTATGATGCCGGCGAATATGCTGAACGTCACCATCAACGGAATGGTGGTCACCATGGCGGCGATTTTGGGCAAAATAAGATAGTTGGCAGAGTTGACACCCATGATTTCAAGGGCATCTATCTGCTGGGTGACCCGCATGGTGCCCAGTTCCGAAGCGATGTTCGAACCGACCTTTCCAGCCAGAATCAGGCACATGATGGAGGAGGAGAACTCCAGCAGCATGATTTCACGGGTTACATATCCCACCGTCCATCGGGGCATGAAGGGACTTTCGATGTTCAACTTTATCTGTATGGTGATTACAGCTCCGATGAAGAACGATATCAGCAATACAATGCCGATGGAGTTCACGCCAAGCTGTTCCAACTCATTGACATATTGGCGGAAAAACATACGCATACGTTCGGGGCGGGCAAATACGCGTCCCATCAATATGATATATCTTCCCACTGTCTTAAGCGCTTTAAACATAACATATAAGTATTTGAATGCAAATGTACACTATTTCGGCTTATTTTTGCTACATTTGCGGCGAAAACCTTTAGAATATGGAAGAAGAAAAAGGCATAAAGGACAATGTAGCGGAAGTTGAGGAAAGTCAGCAAGCCGGGCAGAACCTGATTGCCGGGGCGGAGCCGCGGGAAGAGGGCAGGATGGTATTGCGTACGGAAGACCTGGTGAAGAAGTATGGCAAACGTACGGTAGTCAGCCACGTATCCATTGATGTGAAGCAAGGAGAGATTGTGGGCTTGCTGGGACCCAACGGCGCCGGCAAGACGACTTCGTTCTATATGACCGTGGGACTGATTACCCCCAATGAGGGACGTATCTTCCTGAATGATTTGGACATAACGAAATATCCGGTATACAAGCGTGCGCAGACAGGCATCGGCTATCTGGCACAGGAAGCCTCCGTGTTCCGCCAGATGAGTGTGGAAGACAACATAGCCTCTGTGCTGGAAATGACCAACAAGCCTTTGGAGTATCAAAAGGATAAGCTGGAGAGCCTGATTGCCGAGTTCCGTTTGCAGAAGGTAAGGAAAAACAAGGGTAACCAGTTGTCCGGAGGCGAACGGCGTCGTACGGAAATAGCCCGTTGCCTGGCCATTGACCCCAAATTCATTATGCTTGACGAGCCGTTTGCCGGTGTAGACCCCATTGCTGTGGAGGATATCCAGCAGATTGTGTGGAAGCTGAAGGACCGGAATATCGGCATCCTGATTACCGACCACAATGTGCAGGAAACCCTCAGCATCACCGACCGTGCCTACTTGCTGTTCGAAGGCAAAATCCTCTTTCAGGGCACGCCCGAGGAACTGGCCGAGAACAAGATTGTCCGCGAAAAGTACCTGAGTAACAGCTTTGTGCTGCGGCGCAAGGACTTTATGAAGTAAGGCACAAGCATCCTCATTTCCCTGTTCAGATAAACAAACAGCAACAAGCTGCCGGTAAGGCCGGATAAGTCAGGCAGAGAAGCCGTCTTATTCGGTTGGCGAGGCTTGTCGGGCCTGATAGTAAGCTTTATCTCCAGGCTGAAGATTTACATCTCCAGTCTGGAGATTCTTGTCTCCACAGTGAAGATTTACATCTCCAGCCTGGAGATATACCTTTCGGGCAGCCTTGGATGTCTTTTCCCTATGGGGTGGAT
>CAJJYX010000155.1 GCA_905197435.1 uncultured Bacteroides sp. | reverse complement strand
CCGATTTGGGAGGTAAGATACCCAAGGGCGCCTTGCTGGTAGGCCCTCCGGGAACCGGAAAGACCCTGCTTGCAAAGGCCGTGGCCGGAGAAGCCAACGTACCTTTCTTCTCTTTGGCAGGTTCCGACTTTGTGGAAATGTTTGTCGGTGTGGGTGCTTCCCGTGTCCGTGACTTGTTCCGCCAGGCAAAGGAGAAAGCGCCCTGTATCGTATTTATTGATGAGATTGATGCAGTAGGACGTGCCCGTGCCAAAGCAGCCGCCATGGGTGGCAACGATGAGCGCGAGAACACATTGAACCAGTTGTTGACCGAAATGGATGGTTTCGGCTCCAACAGTGGCGTTATCATCTTGGCAGCCACCAACCGCGTGGATGTTTTGGATAAAGCCTTGCTGCGCGCCGGGCGTTTCGACCGTCAGATACACGTTGACCTTCCCGACCTTAATGAACGTAAGGAAGTATTCGGTGTGCATCTGCGCCCTATCAAGATAGACAACAGCGTGGATGTGGACCTTCTGGCACGCCAGACTCCCGGATTCTCGGGAGCCGACATTGCCAATGTGTGCAACGAAGCAGCCCTGATAGCTGCCCGCCACGGCAAGAAGTTCGTCGGGAAGCAAGACTTCCTCGATGCCGTAGACCGTATTGTGGGTGGACTGGAAAAGAAAACCAAAATCACTACCGAGGCCGAACGCCGCTCCATTGCCATACACGAAGCCGGCCATGCCAGCATTTCCTGGTTGCTGGAATATGCCAATCCGCTGATTAAAGTTACCATCGTACCCCGCGGACGTGCTTTGGGCGCAGCCTGGTATTTGCCGGAAGAAAGACAAATCACCACCAAGGAGCAGATGCTCGACGAGATGTGCGCCACCTTGGGAGGGCGTGCTGCCGAAGACCTGTTCTTAGGCAGAATATCCACCGGAGCCATGAATGACCTGGAGCGTGTGACAAAGCAAGCATACGGCATGATTGCCTATTTGGGGATGAGTGAAAAACTTCCCAACCTCTGCTACTATAACAATGAGGAATATTCCTTCAACCGTCCGTACAGTGAAAAGACCGCGGAACTGATTGATGAAGAAGTTAAGCGGATGGTCAACGAACAGTACGAACGCGCCAAGAAAATACTGTCCGAAAACAAGGAAGGACACAACCGCCTGGCACAACTGCTGATTGACAAAGAAGTGATCTTTGCCGAAGACGTTGAACAAATCTTTGGAAAGCGTCCGTGGGCTTCCCGTTCGGAAGAGATAATCAGTGCCACCAAGACTTCGGCCGAGCTGAAGAAAGCAGAAGAAGAGGAAGAGAAAAAAGCCGCCAAGGCAGAAAAGGAAGTTAAGGAAGAAGAGAAAAATGAGAAATAACTTTATCCAACGTGCCGTTACCGGCGTGTTATTCGTCATAGTATTGGTGGGCTGTATTCTTTACAGCCCCCTTTCATTCGGTATATTGTTTACCATTATCTGTGCGCTGAGTGTGCACGAGTACGCAAAATTAGTCTGCAAGAGTGGCGAAATAAGCATCAACAAGACCATCACCGCACTGGGAGGGGCCTATCTCTTCCTCGCATTGATGAGCTTCTGCACACAACAGCCCGTAGGAGCGCGGGTATTCCTTCCTTATCTGGGCCTGCTGCTCTATATGATGATTACAGAACTTTACCTCAAGAAGAAGAATCCCATAGGCAACTGGGCATACTCCATGCTGAGCCAATTGTACGTGGCACTTCCTTTCGCCTTGCTGAATGTGCTCGCTTTTCAGAATTCCCCGGAAACAAGCAGCGTAGTCTATAACCCCATTCTGCCGCTTTCCATCTTCGTATTCATCTGGTTGAGTGACACAGGCGCCTACTGTGTGGGTTCACTGATAGGCAAACACCGCCTGTTCGAGCGCATTTCCCCCAAGAAATCTTGGGAAGGCAGCATTGGCGGCGGAGTTTTCTCCATCGCCTCCTCTTTTGCCTTTGCGTACTTTTTCCCCTTCATGCCGTGGTGGCAGTGGGTAGGCCTGGCAATCATTGTCGTCATCTTCGGCACATGGGGCGACTTGACCGAATCACTGATGAAGCGCCAATTGGGCATCAAGGATTCCGGCAATATCCTGCCGGGGCACGGAGGGCTGCTCGACCGCTTCGACAGTGCCCTGATGGCGATTCCTGCAGCGGTCGTTTATCTATATGCCCTGACAATATTCTGACCGCAATCGGCATAAGGCAACTTATATATATAAGAAAAGAGCACCCGGATAAGATGACCAGCATCAAAATCCCGGGTGCCCTTTCTACTATATGTTCTTGCAAACTCTTTCTTATTTCAACTGCATATTGGACAAATCCATATCAGCAGTCATCTTTTCATTACGTTCCGTGGTCTTCAAATCAAATGTCACTTCCACTTCGCCGTTTTCCTCAGAATTGAGCTTCAGCTTGATGCCCTTGGTTTCAGAAGTAATATCCAAACCGTTCAGGTTGTAGGAGACAGCACCAGGGCTGCGGCGCCCCGTCAAATCATCATAGTCGTTATAGCGGAGTTCCAAGTGGATGTATCCGTCTTCGGCAGCCAAAGCATCGCCCTCTTGCGAACGCACCAGACTGATACGGTGCTTGTGCTCGGTCGAGGATGGCAGATTCTGCATGAAAAAGATGTTCATATAGCCACCGCTGATGGTGATATCACCTTTATATATCCATACGGGATCATTCCCGAACTCCTCTTCATTCTCAGGGGTTATCGTCTCTATCTCCTTCGTCAGGACATTCTGCAGGCGCAGCAGTTTCACGGCATGGTCGTATCCTTCATAATTATCCCACAAAGGATTGAACACGGTAATCACACGTTGTCCGTCCACAGCATCATACCACCCGATATCCGTATTCACCGGCCAAAGCGTTCCCCAGGTATCACAGTTCAAATAAAAAGCATTCCCCGTGACACGCACAGTAGCCCACAAAGGCGGAGTAAAATCACCTATAGAATATCCGTCACTATCATTACATGATTGCAAAGCGGGCATCACTGCCAAACATATTGCCATAAATAACCAATGTAGCTTTTTCATAATCAATGTTTTTTTTCATTTGTTTCTGTATAGAGAATACAAAAGCCGGGCATTTACTGCACCGGCTTTCCCCTTTTTAACAATTTCTTATTTTTTCTGTTGCTCATCCTTATGCTTTCCAAGCAATGCCACCATCTCTTGGGCGGCATGCATGGGTGCCCCTGCCTCTCCCAAGCGGGATGCCATGTAATCATATCCCTCAAGCATCCGACGACGGTATTCCTTATCGTACAAGATACGCCTCAGCTCCGAGCGCACCTGCTCCACCGTCATTGTATCGGCAACCAGTTCCCTCACCACCTCCCGGCCGGCAATGAGGTTGACCAGCGAAATGTACTTCACTTTCAGTACATGCCGTTTCAGGAAAGCGATTACTTTTCCTATCGGAGTATGGTAACACACCGCCTGCGGCACGCGGAACAGAGCCGTTTCCAGCGTAGCCGTCCCCGAAGTGACCAGCGCAGCCTCCGCCTGCCTCAACAAAGAGAATGTCTTGTTGAAGATAATCTTCACATCTGCCCCGCCCACATAGCGTTTGTAATACTCGGGGGAAATGCCCGGAGCACCGGCCAACACCAGTTGATAGTCGGGGAAAGAAGCCGCAGCACGGAGCATGTCAGGCAGATTGTCCTTGATTTCCTGCTTGCGGCTGCCTGCCAGCAAAGCAATGACAGGTTTGGACGAGAGCCCGTTTGCCCGGGCAAATTCGTCGAATGTCTCCGAACAAGAAGCACGGAAAGCCGCCACTTCATCCACCGTCGGGTTGCCGACATAATGTATCGGATACTGATGCTTCCCTTCAAAAAACTCCACCTCGAACGGCAGGATAGAGAACAGCTCGTCCACATCCCGTTTGATATTCCTGATGCGGTACTCCTTCCATGCCCATATCTTGGGGGAGATATAATAAAAGACGGGGATCCCGGTGCCGGCATGGACAAACTTGGCTATATCCAGGTTAAAGCCCGGATAGTCCACCAGAATCAGTACATCCGGCTGCCACGCCACAATATCTTCCTTGCAACGCTTCATATTGGCGAAAATGGTGCGCAGATGTAGCAGTACGGGGATGAATCCCATGTACGCCAGCTCTTTGTAATGCTTCACCATCACACCGCCCACCGCAGCCATAAGGTCGCCGCCAAAGAAGCGGAACTCCGCTTGCGGGTCTTCTTTTTTCAATGCAGCCATCAGATGAGAGGCATGCAGGTCGCCGGAAGCTTCACCGACAATCAAGTAATACTTCATAATTAATGGAGAATTGAAAATGAAGAACGAAGAATTTAATCAGAACCATGTTTTCAGTTCATCAATCAAGCCATAGGCTGTGGCATCCACCGTGGTCGGGGTGATAGCCACATAGCCGTTGTCGAGTGCCCAGTGGTCATTCCTTTCATTATCGGCATCGTTGTTCTTAAACTCGCCGGTCAGCCAGTAGTAATGGGTATCCCCTCTATGGGCAAAGTTCTCCCATTCGTTCGTCCATTGCCCTTTGGTCTGTTCGCAAATCCTCACGCCCTTCAACTCCTTCACATCCGGGAAGTTGACATTGAGGCATGTCAACGGAGGCAAGCCCTTCTCCAATACCCGTCTGGCTATCTCGCGGATATAGGGACCCGCGGGTTCAAAATCGGCATTCGGCTCATGGTTGCAAAGGGAGAATCCGATGGAAGGCACTCCTTTCAGGCATCCCTCTATCACAACGCCCATCGTACCGGAATAATGCAGGTTTACGGAAGAATTGTCGCCGTGGTTGATACCGCCTACCACCAAGTCGGGCTTGCGGTCGAGCACCGTATGAAAGGCCAGCTTCACGCAATCGGTCGGCGTACCGGAACACTTGTATACCGTCAGCCCCACATCCTTGCGCACCAACCGGTAGTGGATAGGCTCCGTCACTGTCAGTGCACACGCACTTCCCGAACGGGGTGCATCCGGTGCCATTACCACAATCTCGCCCAGCGGACGGAGGAACTTGATTAACTCGCTAATACCTTTCGCAATGATGCCGTCATCATTGGAAATCAATATCAAAGGTCTCTGATTTTCCATAACTTTCTTTTTATTATCAGGCAAAAGTAGCTAAAAAGGAAGAATTATCCTACTTTTGTCCGCAAAGAGAAAAGGTACAGTCGTCCTTTTCAGCAACAGCAACAATAAACCTATGGATATTTTCCTCCTCATCATGGGCATCCTCTGCCTGATTGCCGGGCTGGCAGGTTGCATCCTGCCGATGATTCCCGGGCCACCCGTAGCCTATGCAGGCCTATTGCTCCTGCATTTCACGGACAAGGTGCAGTTTTCCACCACACAGTTGCTCTTATGGCTGGCAGCAGTCGTCCTTGTACAGATACTGGACTACTTCGTCCCGATGCTGGGCAGCAAATACAGCGGAGGCACCCGGTGGGGAACGCGCGGCTGCCTCATAGGCACCGTCGCCGGACTGTTCTTCATGCCTTGGGGCATCATCCTCGGCCCTTTTCTCGGAGCTTTCGCCGGCGAACTGATGGGAGGCGGCAAGACAGGCCAAGCCTTGAAATCGGGATTGGGCTCGCTGCTGGGATTCTTGCTGGGCACAGTGGTAAAGTGCGTGATATGCGCATACTTCTGCTGGGAATTCGTCAAAGCACTGGTCTGACACCGGCCACTCCCCTTCTGCCGATAAACAACCCATCTGCCTACCGCAACCCACACAGCAGCCTGTCTGCATGAGATGCACATCTCGAACAGCATGAGATGCACGTCTCGAACAACACGAGATGCACATCTCATGCAGACAAGAGAAATAGTTCAAAGTTATGTCTGCCATTGGTTTACAAATCTTAATCTTCTGCAAGCGAGACAAAAAAGCAGCTTCATTTCAAGATAAATCCGTATATTTGTCCACCAAACAGAGAAAGAACGCTTTACACGCAATTTACAAGAAGGAAAACAGAGATAAGCGTCTATGAGTTATTAACAAAACAGCCGACTTATCAACCGTTTTCGCAATCTTTCTCCGAATTTGTAGGCGCTATCCGGAATTATCACTTATTTCGCTGCCAATAAATATTGAGATTATGGGAAAAATAATTGCTATGGCTAACCAAAAGGGTGGTGTAGGCAAGACAACAACAACAATCAACCTCGCAGCCTCACTCGCCACGCTTGAAAAGAAAGTGCTCGTTGTAGACGCAGATCCCCAGGCCAATGCCTCCTCCGGTTTGGGTGTGGACATCAAACAGTCGGAATGCACTATCTATGAGTGCATTATTGACCGCGTAGACGTGCGCAAAGCCCTTCATGACACAGAGATAGACACGCTGAAGGTAATCTCCTCCCACATCAATCTGGTAGGTGCCGAAATAGAAATGCTCAACCTGAAAAACCGCGAGAAGATACTGAAAGAAGTGCTGGCACCACTGAAGGATGAGTTTGATTATATCTTGATAGACTGCTCTCCGTCTCTGGGCCTGATTACGGTCAACGCACTGACTGCCGCCGACTCTGTAATCATCCCCGTACAAGCGGAATATTTTGCATTGGAAGGCATCAGCAAATTGCTGAATACCATAAAAATCATCAAATCCAAGCTGAACCCCGCCCTCGAAATCGAAGGCTTCCTGCTGACGATGTACGACTCGCGCCTGCGCCAGGCCAACCAGATTTACGATGAAGTGAAGCGCCATTTTCAGGAACTGGTATTCAGCACCGTCATCCAGCGCAATGTAAAGCTGAGCGAAGCACCCAGCTACGGGCTTCCCACAATCCTGTACGATGCGGACTCCACCGGAGCCAAAAACCACATCGCACTGGCCAAAGAGTTAATCAGCCACAACGAGAAGTAATATCCCGCATGGCAAATGTAATAACCGTAAAACAGTAAAGAAATAGATGGCACAGAAAAGAAATGCACTTGGACGCGGACTGGATGCCCTGCTCTCTATGGATGAGGTGCAGACCGAAGGCTCTTCTTCTATCAATGAAATAGAATTGTCGAAGATTTCCGTCAATCCTAACCAGCCCCGTCGCGAATTCGACCCAACAGCGTTGCAGGAGCTTGCCGAGTCTATTGCAGAAATTGGTATCATCCAACCCATCACCCTGCGCAAGCTCTCCGACGATGAGTATCAGATCATTGCCGGCGAACGTCGCTTCCGCGCCTCACAAATAGCCGGGCTGACAAGCATCCCTGCCTACATCCGTACGGCCGACGATGAGAATGTCATGGAAATGGCACTCATCGAAAACATACAGCGCGAAGACCTGAACTCCGTAGAAATAGCGCTCGCCTATCAGCACCTGCTGGAAGAATACGGCCTCACCCAAGAACGCCTCAGCGAACGCGTAGGAAAGAAACGCACCACCATCGCCAATTACCTGCGTCTGCTGAAACTGCCGGCTCCCATCCAAATGGGCCTGCAGAACAAACAGATAGACATGGGACATGCCCGCGCCCTGATAACGCTGGGCGACCCCAAACTGCAAGTGAAGATTTTTGAAGAGATACTGGAGCATGGCTATTCCGTCCGCAAAGTAGAGGAAATAGTAAAGTCCCTGAATGAAGGCGAAACCATAAAAAGCGGCGGCCGAAAAATCGCGCCCAAACGCTCCAAACTGCCCGAAGAGTTCAACATGCTGAAGCAGCAACTTTCCAGCTTCTTCAGCGCCAAAGTGCAACTGACCTGTTCCGAGAAAGGCAAAGGAAAAATCAGTATCCCGTTCAGTAACGAAGAAGAATTGGAACGTATCATCGGCATCCTTGATACGCTGAAAAAATAAATGACGAAAAGAAGAAAAATATACCAAATCAGTATCGCCCTGCTGCTCTGCTTCATACAGACGGCAGGGATTGCTATGTAT
>CAJJYX010000154.1 GCA_905197435.1 uncultured Bacteroides sp. | reverse complement strand
ATGTGGCAGCTGCTCAGAAGAGCAGTTGCACACATCAAAGTTATAATCTGTTTCTTCATAATCTTTCTATATTAATGAAGAATGGTGAACGAAGTCCTCCATTCTTCATTCTTAATTTACTTCGTGTATTGCTCAATTTCAGGTTCTGCGTCAGAGTTATCTACATCGGTCCATTCCATCGGTTTAATCTTCTCCTGCAGGTATTGGAATGCAACGAACAGGGCCGGTACAATAAAGATCTGCAGAATCATACCGATTAACATACCACCGATGGCAGAAGTACCCAGCGTACGGTTACCATTAGCACCTGCACCGGATGCCAGCATTAACGGAATCAAACCGACAATCATGGCCAGTGATGTCATCAAGATAGGACGCAGACGGGCTGCGGCACCCAGTACAGCTGCCCACGTTATACTCATACCCATCTTACGACGGTCAAGGGCAAACTCAATAATCAAGATAGCATTCTTCGCCAATAGACCCATCAACATGATCAATGCAATCTGCATATAAATGTCGTTGGACATGGACCCCATTATCATTTTCAGAATGGAGATATTACCGATGGCACTCATACCGTTGACGAACAGGAAGCTACCTAACAGACCGAACGGAATAGACAACAGTACGGCAAGCGGCAGGATGTAACTTTCATACTGTGCACTCAGCAACAGGTAAACGAATACGAAGCAGAGAACGAAGATCAATCCCGTGGTGCTTCCGCTGGTTTCAGCCTCTTCACGTGCCATACCTCCCAATTCGTAAGCGAAACCGGCAGGCAGGGTCTCTTTGGCAACCTCGGCGATAGCAGCCAGTGCCTGACCAGAAGTATATCCGGAAGCAGGAGCAACCATTACTTTCATAGAGGTATACAGGTTGAAACGACTGATAATGTCAGGTCCATATACCTTTTTGATGGAAACGAACTGAGTAATCGGGGCCATTTCATTGCCGTTGCGCACCTTGATACTGGATAATGATTCCAGATTCTTGGTTGCTTCCGGCTCTGCCTGAACCATAACACGGTACATCTTACCGAAACTGTTGAAGTTAGAAGCATACAGACCGCCGAAGTATCCCTGCATAGTGCTGAGGATGTCGCTTGGACTGATGCCTGCCTTCTTACAAGCTGCGGCGTCGATGTCCAGCATGTACTGCGGGAAGTTCGGGTTGAAGCTCGTCTTTGCGGAGTTAATTTCCGGACGTGCTTCCAGTGCGGCATTGTAATCTTTTACTACGTCGAAGAAGTGGTTCAGGTCACCGCCGGTTTTATCCTGCATGTTCAGCTCGATGTCGCTGGATGCCGAATAACCCGGAATCATAGGAGGAGCAAAGAACAGTACCTGCGCTTCCTTGATGATTTTCTGTGCACGCATAAAGAGTGTGGCATAGACAACCGTTGAATTCTGCATGGTGGAACGTTCTTCCCAGTTCTTCAGCTTGATGATGAGCGAACCGTAGGAAGGTCCCTGGCCTCCGATGAAGCTGAAACCTGAGATCACGGTACGGGATTCTACTGCCGGGTCGGCTGCGACAAGGCTGTCCACGCGGTTCAGCACTTCCATGGCGCGTTCTTGCGAGGTGCCCGGAGGAAGAGTCACTACACCCATGATGGTACCGGTATCTTCATTGGGCACCATACCTGTCGGCGTGATGTTCATGAAGACTATCAGCAAAACAATGGCGCCTGCGACAATACCGCCCGACAGCCATTTCTTTTGGATGAAGCGAAGCACTTGTTTCTTGTATTTCTCCAAAATGGAGTCGTAGGAAGCATTGAAAGAGTGCTTGAACTTATCGGTGGTCATACCTGCCAATGCCAATACACTGATTACAATCATAACCAGGCAAAGCACAGGATGGCTTTCAAAGCTGAACAAACCGAAAATCATGCCA
The DNA here is from genome assembly GCA_905197435.1 of uncultured Bacteroides sp. GTDB lineage: Bacteria > Bacteroidota > Bacteroidia > Bacteroidales > Bacteroidaceae > Bacteroides. Next base: position 6,088 of record CAJJYX010000154.1, on the reverse strand, counting down.
AGGATGGCAATTGCGGTAAAGAGCAGCGTCAGACCGGGACGCATCATCCGGCCGATAGAGGTTGTATAACGGGTGACCATGATTTTGCGGGCTTCCTTGGCTGCAACACCCATCCGCTCTTTCATGGTGGCGTCACTGTTGTGCGGTTTTAGGAAGATGGCACACAGAGCCGGACTCAATGTCAAAGCGTTCAGTGCGGAGAAACCGATGGCGATAGCCATTGTAAGACCGAACTGGCGGTAGAACGTACCCGCAGTACCGCCCATAAAACTTACCGGTACAAACACGGACATCATTACCAATGTGATGGAGAGGATGGCACCGCCCAGTTCGCTCATGGCATCGATGGATGCTGTTCGTGCCGACTTGTATCCTTGGTCCAGCTTGGCATGAACCCCCTCGACGACGACTATGGCATCATCGACCACAATCGCAATGGCAAGCACCATGGCCGAAAGGGTCAGCAGGTTGATACTGAATCCGATCAGCTTCAACACGAAGAAAGTAGCAATCAAAGCTACCGGGATGGCAATGGCAGGAATCAGGGTGGACCGCATATCCTGCAAGAAGATATACACCACGATGAACACAAGGATAAATGCCTCAATCAATGTCTTGACAACTTCATGGATAGAAGCGAACAGGAAGTCATTGGCGCTTTGTGCAATGTTGATTTTCAGACCGGAGGGCAGTGTCTCGGATGCTTTGCTGAGCACATGCTCCAAGTCGCTGATGGTTTGGGTCGCGTTGGTTCCCGCCATCTGGTAGACGATACAGGATACTGCCTTATGACCGTTTACCGTATTGTTGAAGTTATAGGACAGACGTCCCAGCTCTATGTCCGCAATGTCTTTCAGGCGAAGCACCTCACCGTTCTCAAGAGCTTTGACAATGATATTCTCAAACTCTTCGGGTTGCTGCAAGCGCCCTTTGTAGCGGATGGTGTATTGGAAGCTCTGGTTGCCGCGTTCACCGAATTGACCGGGAGCCGCCTCGATGTTCTGTTCGGCCAGGACACCGGCAATGTCGTTGGGAATCAACTTGTATTGAGCCATAATGTCCGGTTTCAGCCAGATACGCATGGAGTAGTCCATACCGAGCACGGTAGCATCACCCACACCGTTTACACGTTTCACTTCCGGAATAAGGTTGATGTTGGCATAGTTCTCCAAGAATTCGATGTTGTACTGGTCGTTCTCATCGTAGATGGAGAATACCATCAACATGGAGGTTTGCCGTTTCTGCGTGGTTACACCTACTTTGGTAACTTCCGCCGGCAACAAACCTTGTGCCATGGATACACGGTTCTGCACGTTTACCGCAGCCATATCGGGGTCGGTTCCTTGCTTAAAGTAAATGGATATATCTGCGGAACCGTTGTTTGCGGCATTTGAGGTCATGTACATCATGTTCTCCACACCGTTGATTTGGTCTTCCAACGGTGCGATGACAGAGTTCAGTACCGTTTGTGCATTGGCGCCCTGATAGGTGGCGCGTACCGAAACGGTAGGAGGTGCAATGTCCGGGTATTGGGTGACAGGCAGTGTTACCAGACCGATAAGTCCCAAGATTACTATCAGGATGGAGATTACCGTTGATAGTACCGGACGGTTAATAAATCTATCTAATTTCATGTTATTTAGTGATTAGGGGTTAGTGATTAGTGATAGGCTCTTGTGATATAATGGCGCAGCCGCTTATCACTAATCACTAACCGTTAAACGTTAATTGAACGCTGTTTGAATATTGCCTTCTTTCTGGTCTTTCAGAGCTTTCTGGTATTCCGCTTCTTTCTCGGCAGGGGTGATGGGCGTGATGCTCTGTCCGTCTTTCAGGTTCTGTACACCTTCGATGACGATTTTCTCGCCTGCCTTCAGACCGTCTGTCACGTAATAATACTTGCCGTCGTTCAGGCTGAACACTTTGATTTCGGTGTTTTTCAGCGTGTTGTCCGGTTGCAGGACGAATACGAACTTCTTGTCCTGGATTTCCGTTGTGGCAGACTGGGGTATCATGATGACATTTTCCATCGGGTTGGGGAATACCACGTTGCCGGTGCTTCCACTGCGCAGTACATTGTGCTTGTTGGGGAAGAGAGCACGCATGGTCACTGAACCGGTGGTCTGGTCAATGACTCCGCTGATTGTCTCTACGCGGCCGCTGTCGGCATACATGGTTCCGTCGATGAGCTGCAATTGTACATCAGGCATCTTTTCTAAGATTTCCTTGATACTGCCGCCTTCGCGGATCTGTGACAGCAGTTGTCTTTCGGTCATGGAGAAGTAGGCGTACATTTCGGAGATGTCGGCAACGGTAGTCAGCGGCTTCTCCACGGAGGGGCTTACCAGGCTACCCACACGGTAGGGGATGCTGCCTACTATGCCGTCACTGGGACTGGTCACGCTGGTATATGACAAGTTATTCTTGGCATTGACCAATTGGGCATTGGCTTGTGCCAGTTGTGCTTTTGTCTGTGCCAGTTGATTCTCGGCCATTTGCAAGTCATAATCACTGATGATGTTCTTCTTGTTCAGTTCGCGTTTGTTGTTTACAGTAAGTTCTTGCGTGCTTACGGCAGCTTTGGCTGTTTCAACGGCAGCTTTGGCCGAATTTACGGCTGCCTGATACTGTACGGGGTCGATGCTGAACAATACTTGTCCCTTGCGCACTGTCGCACCTTCGTCTACGTGTAGCTTTGTGATGAAACCGCTTACCATCGGACGGATTTCTACATCTTGTTTACCCTTGATGGTGGCGGGATAGCTGTTTGTCAGGTTGGCAGTGGTGGTCTGTGCCTCAATCACTGCAAATTCAGGGGCTTTGCCCGTTCCTTTGTCGCCTTGTCCGCAACTGCTGAGCAGTGCCAGGCAACATGCCAATAATACTAATCTACTCTTCATACTCTTTTTTGGTTCTCTGTATAATTTTATATTTTTCTTTCTTGATTCTTGAAAGCGTTTTTGTGTGTAATTCATTCTTTAGAGATAAGATGGAGAAAAAACTGGATACTCCTATTCAGTTTCCGTCTGCAAAATTATCCTTTTCTTAGTATATAAGGTGTGAAACACTTCCTTTTTTAACTATGTTTCGTATATGGATAAGAGCAAAAGGGCCTTTTTTGATTAAAATACTGTAAAGCATACCGCAAATTGACAGATAACCTTTATTTTTGCAACATGTTAGAATGTAAACGCTATACTGAAATGAAACCGCTTTTCCGCAGGTTGTTGGGAGGTGTTGCCATAGCTGTCGCGCTGTATTCTTGTGCCAGTGTAGGCCGCATTGAGGGGGGACCTTATGATGAGACTCCTCCGCGTTTTATCTCCGGCACTCCTGCGCCCGGCGCACTCCATCACAATAAGAACAAGCTTACCATTGAGTTTGACGAATTTATCAAGCTTGACAAGCCGAATGAGAAGATTGTAATATCCCCTCCCCAGGTGCAGCAGCCCGAAATCAAGTCCAACGGAAAGAAAGTGGTCATCACCCTGCAGGATACATTGAAGTCCAATACCACTTATACATTTGATTTTGGCGATGCCATTCAGGATAATAATGAAGGGAACCCGTTGGAGAATTTCTTCTATTCTTTCTCCACGGGAGACAGGCTCGACTCCATGGCTGTGGCCGGTACGGTGCTGAATGCAGCCAATCTTGAACCGGTGAAGGGAATGCTGGTCGGACTGCATGCCAATCTGGCCGACTCCGCGTTTACCAAACTTCCTTTTGAACGGGTGGGACGTACAGACAGCCGCGGACGCTTCTCTATCCGCGGAGTGGCTTCCGGCAAGTACCGCATTTATGCTTTGCAGGATGCCGACCAGAATTTTGCATATTCCCAACCGACGGAGGTGATAGCGTTCAACGATTCCATTATCATCCCTTCCATGGAGGAGCGCATGCGCCAGGATACGACCTGGATAGACTCTCTGACGGTGGACACGATCGTAACGCGCCAATACACCCACTACCTGCCGGATGATATCCTGCTGCGCGCTTTCAAGGAACAGACTTTCTCGCAACGTTTTTTGAAGGCCGAACGGCTCACTCCGGAGAAGTTCTCGCTCTATTTCACTGCTCCGGCAGACACGCTGCCTTTGCTGAAAGGACTGAACTTTGATGAGGAGGATAAGTTTGTTGTCGAGCAGCCCACCGGCCGCAACGATACGATTCATTACTGGATAAAGGACTCCCTGCTCTACAAACAGGATTCACTGAAAATAAGCATCACTTATCTGTATACGGATAGCCTGAAGCAATTGGTGCCTCGCACCGATACGTTGAATGTGCTGGCAAAGCTGACATACGAAAAGCAACAGAAACAGAAGCAGGAGGCGAAGGAAAAGGCGCAGAAAGAGCGTGAGAAGAAAAAGAAGAAGCAGAAAGAAGGCGAGGCGGAAGAACCCGAACCGATGGAATTCCTGGCTGTAGACGTGTATGCCCCTTCTGCAATCGACGTATATGATTACCTCACTCTGTCGTTCACCGAACCGGTGGCAAGCATAGATACCGCCGCTTTCCATCTGAAGCAGAAAGTAGACACGTTGTGGCGGGACATCCCGTTCGACTTTGTGCGCGACTCGCTCGATTTGAAGCGCTACAATCTCTTTGCAGAGTGGCAATTCGGTGAGAATTATGCTCTCGAGGTGGATTCTGCTGCCATACATGGACTGTACGGATTGTTCACCGACAAGATAAGGAGGGAATTCAAGGCCAAGCAGCAGGAAGAGTACGGGCAGATATACTTCAATGTGCATGGAGCCGATTCGTTGGCTTTCGTCGAACTGCTGGACGGTCAGGACAAAGTGCTGCGTACGGTGCCGGTGGTGGATGGGAAAGCCGATTTTTATTTCCTCAATCCGGGCAAGTATGGTGCGCGGCTGATAAACGATACGAATGGAAATGGCGTTTGGGATACGGGAAACTATGCCGAGAAGCGCCAGCCCGAAACGGTTTACTATTATCCGATGGTTCTGGAACTTAAGGCAAACTTTGATTTGACCCAGGAATGGAATGTCAAGGCCAAGTCTCCGGATAGGCAGAAACCGGACGAACTGAAAAAACAAAAACCAGATGAAGACAAGAAAAAGCAAAACAGGAACAAAGATAACCGTAACGGCAATAGCAGCCGCAACAGCGGCAGGGGCCGCAGTTATTAGGAAGCGGCTGTTCATACTATTGACGGTGGGAGCGATTTGTTTGGGGGCCACCCAGCCCGTCCGTGCACAATGTGCTGCGAAGAATGAAGCTTTCCAGTCGGGCGAGCATGTCATGTACGATTTATACTTCAATTGGAAGTTCATTTGGAAAAAGGTGGGACTGGCAAGCCTCACTACCAATGCCACGACTTACCATTCCGAGCCGGCATTCCGCTTCAACCTGCTTTGTGTGGGCAGTAAAAAGACCGATTTCTTCTTCAAGATGCGCGATACGCTGACGTGCTATGTCAGTGACCGGCTGGAGCCGCTCTATTTCCGCAAAGCGGCGGAGGAGGGGAGCCGCCATACGGTGGATGAGGCCTGGTTCTCTTATACGGACGGTGTGGCGAATGTAAAGCAAAAACGCACCTGGCATAATCCCGTGCGCGAGGCTCAGGAGATGGAATACAGTGACAGCCGCTGCATCTTCGACATGTTGAGCATCCTGGCACAGGCGCGCTCCTTCGACCCTAAAGACTACAAAATAGGGCAAAAGATACTCTTCCCCATGGCCACGGGGCGCAGGGTGGAAGAACAGACACTGATTTATCGCGGCAAGGAGGAAGTCAAGGCAAACAATGACACCATTTACCGCTGCCTGGTATTCTCTTTCGTTGAGTACAAGAAAGGCAAGGAGAAGGAGGTCATCACTTTCTTCGTGTCCGATGACAAGAACCACCTCCCCATCCGTCTGGACATGTATCTGAACTTCGGTTCGGCCAAGGCATTCTTCAAGAGTGTCAGAGGCAACCGTTATCCCATGACCTCGATTGTGGGAAGAAAGTAAGGTAACCCGGTGAAACTTCTTTCCGTTTGTGTTTCCACTTGTGGTTACTGCCGTTTCCACTTGCGGAAACGAGCGTTCCCACTTGGGGAAACTGCTGTTCCCA
>CAJJYX010000153.1 GCA_905197435.1 uncultured Bacteroides sp. | reverse complement strand
CCGGCATTGGCAGCCTTGCCCGGAGCATACAGGATTTTTGCTTCTTGGAATACGCGGATTGCTTCAGGGGTAGAAGGCATGTTTGCACCTTCGGATACGGCCATTACACCATTGGCAATCAGCTTTTTGGCATCATCCCCGTTTATTTCATTCTGGGTTGCGGAAGGCAGGGCGATGTCTGCTTTTTCACCCCAAGGGCGTGCGCCTTCTACATACTTGACACCCGGATATTGTTCTGCATATTCGCGGATACGTCCACGGTAGAGGTTTTTCAGCTCCATGATGTAATCCAATTTCTCGCGGTCAATGCCATTCGGGTCGTATATATAGCCGTCGGAATCAGACATTGTCAATACCTTGCCACCCATTTCCAGGACTTTCTCAGCCGTATATTGAGCCACATTACCGGAACCGGAAATCAAGCAGGTTTTGCCTTTCAGGTCGGTACCCTTAGTCTTCAGCATTTCCATCAGGAAGTAGATATTACCGTAACCGGTAGCTTCCGGACGAATCAGAGAACCACCGAATTCGCGGCCTTTACCGGTGAAGGTTCCGGTGAACTCATGAGACAGTTTCTTATACATGCCGAACATGAAACCTACTTCACGACCTCCTACACCGATATCACCGGCAGGTACGTCTGTTTCCGGACCGATATGGCGCCACAGCTCCAGCATGAAAGCCTGAACAAAACGCATAACCTCAGCATTTGATTTTCCACGCGGAGAGAAGTCAGAACCGCCTTTGCCACCACCCATCGGCAAAGTCGTCAATGAGTTTTTGAAAGTCTGCTCAAAAGCAAGGAACTTCAAGATGCTCAGGTTTACAGAAGCGTGGAAACGAACACCGCCTTTATACGGGCCAATGGCGTTGTTGTGCTGTACACGGTAGCCCATGTTGGTTTGTACGTTACCTTTATCGTCCACCCAAGTAACACGGAATTGGTATACGCGATCGGGGATGCAAAGACGTTCAATCAGATTGGCTTTGTCAAACTCCGGATGTTTGTTGTACTCTTCTTCAATGGTAGAGAGAACTTCTTCTACTGCTTGATGATACTCCGGTTCGTTGGGGAACCGTCTTTTCAGATCTTCTAATACCTTAGCTGCATTCATAATCTATTTCTTTTATTGGTTTGCTACTATATGTTACCTAAAACAATTTGATTCTCGGTTTGTTTCCTTTTTCTTTCGTTGCGGTTGCAAAAGTATATATAAAAATGGAACAAGCAAACATTTTATAAAGAAAATGCGGTATAAAACAACAATTTTATTGTTTTATACCGCAAAAAGGAATAAAAAGATATTATTTATTCTCTTTTTAGAGACTTTATGACGGGAATAAACACTAAAGCCGCCGAAATGGCAAGTGTTAGGATGATTGGACCATCAATTCGTTCGACGGATATCAAAACAATGTAGCAAAGTGCTGCCCAAAGCAGCACAATGCAAACTATTTGGAATTTTGATAACGGCCGTCTCATTTACCTGCTTTCTTTTTATCTACGATAGCGTCGATAACTGCCACTGCAGTGATATTTACGATATCACGTACGGAACTTTCAAAATCGGTAAAGTGGATAGGCTTGTTCAGTCCCATTTGGATGGGGCCGATCAGTTCGGAATCCCTATCCATTGCTTGTAACAGTTTGTAGGCAGAGTTGGCAGAACTCAGGTTCGGGAAAACCAGTGTATTTACGTCTTTTCCCTTCAGGCGTGTAAACGGATATTTGGCATCACGCATTTCGCGGTTCATGGCAAAATTCACCTGCATCTCGCCGTCAATGGCAAGGTCGGGATAGTTTTGCTGCATATAATTCACTGCTTCATGTACGCTTACCGGACTTCCTTCTTTATCTGCACCGAAGTTAGAGTAGCTCAACATGGCCATAACCGGCGTATGATTGAAGAAGCGGACGGTATGTTCCGACAGCTTGGCAATGTCAATCAGGGTTTCGGCATTGGGGTGGCGGTTAATTAATGTATCGGCAAGGAAATAGGTACCTTTCTTGGAGTTCAGGATGTGCATGGTACCGAAATGCTTGTATTCCGGGCGGATGCCGATAACTTCCTTGGCAACCTTGATCGTATTGCTGTATTTGGTGTAAAGGCCGGTGATGAAAGCATCTGCCTCACCCGTTTCCACCATCATCATACCAAAATAGTTGCGTTCGAACATTTTGTCGTTGGCTTCTTCGTATGTAACGCCTTCGCGGGCACGCTTTTCGGCGAGGATGCGGGCGTAGCGTTCACGGCGCGGTGCTTCGTCCGGATGGCGCAGATTCACGATTTCAATGCCTTCAAGGCTGAGGTCGAGTTCTTTGGCAAGTTTTCCAATGGCTTCATCATTGCCTAATATAATAGGATGGCAGATTCCTTCTGCCTTTGCTTCCACAGCAGCTTTCAGCATATTGGGATGGATGCCTTCGGCAAATACCACGCGTTGCGGGTTGCGGCGGGCTGTGTCGTAGAGCTGACGGGTCAGTTTGCTTTCGTAGCCCATCAGTTCACGCAGTTGCAAGCGATAGGCATCCCAGTCTTCGATGTTTTTACGGGCTACACCACTTTCCATGGCGGCCTGTGCCACAGCGCAGGACACTTCTGTGATAAGGCGCGGGTCAACCGGTTTGGGGATGAAGTATTCAGGGCCGAAGGTGAAGTTGTTCACATGGTATGCCTCGTTCACTACATCCGGTACGGGTTGTTTGGCAAGGTTGGCAATAGCATGTACGGCAGCAATTTTCATTGCTTCGTTGATGGCTTTGGCTTGTGTGTCGAGGGCGCCGCGGAAGATGTATGGGAAACCGATTACATTGTTAATCTGGTTGGGATAGTCGGAACGGCCGGTAGACATCAGTACGTCCGGGCGTGCAGCCATGGCGTCTTCGTAGGAAATCTCCGGAGTGGGGTTGGCAAGGGCAAATACAATTGGATGGTCGGCCATGCTACGGACCATATCCTGGGTCAATACATTGCCTTTTGACAGTCCGAGGAACACATCGGCACCTTTGATGGCTTCTGCCAGTGTATGCACGTCGCGACGGTCGGTGGCAAAATAACGTTTCTGCTCGGTAAGATTTTCGCGGTCGCTGGTGATGACTCCCTTGCTGTCCAGCATCAGGATGTTTTCACGGTGTGCGCCGAGCGATTCATACAATTTTGTACATGATGTGGCGGAAGCACCGGCACCGTTTACGACGATTTTCACTTCTTCTATCTTCTTGCCTGCCACTTCCAGGGCATTCAGCAATCCGGCACTGGAGATAATGGCTGTACCGTGCTGGTCGTCGTGCATTACGGGGATGTCCAACTCCTCTTTCAAACGGCGCTCTATTTCAAAACATTCAGGTGCTTTGATGTCCTCCAGATTGATACCGCCGAATGTCGGGGCGATAGCTTTGACAGCTTCAACAAACTTGTCGGGATCTTTTTCGTTTACTTCGATGTCGAATACGTCGATGCCTGCATAGATTTTGAACAACAGGCCTTTTCCTTCCATTACGGGTTTGCCGCTGAGGGCGCCGATATCGCCCAGACCAAGCACAGCGGTTCCGTTGGAGATGACAGCTACCAGGTTACCTTTTGCTGTATATTTATATGCGTCTTGCGGGTTTTTCTCGATTTCGAGGCACGGCTCTGCAACGCCCGGAGAGTAGGCGAGAGAAAGATCGGTTTGTGTACTGTAAGGCTTGGTGGGTACTACTTCAATCTTACCCGGTTTACCTTGCGAATGGTAGAGCAAGGCTGCTTCTTTGGTTATTTTAGCCATGGTAGAATAGTTAAATTGGTTATAATTTGGCTGCAAATGTAGGTATAAAAGTTCTAAATAGTAGCTTGCTGTCGAAAAAAAACTATTGCTTTTATCAGTTAATTAGCATTGAAATGCTTACTTTTGGCATCAGATTTAAGAAAACACCCCCATTTATTAACTTAATACATGAGTTGCATGAGAATTTTGAAACTTCCTCTGGCAGGATTATTAGTTTGTGTAATGACACTATTTGCTGGATGTAAAGCGAGTAATGAACCTAAGGCACCGGTTGCCCTGACCTGGGAGATGGGTGCAAGTAACATTGAGCCCGGATATTATGAGAATACTTTTATTCTCAAGAATATCTCTAAAGAACCTCTGAAAAAGAACTGGACAATTTACTATTCACAGCTTCCCCGAGGTGTGAAGCAGGAAGAATCCCCCGAAGTGAAAGTGGAGGTGGTGAATGGTAATTTCTTCAAGATGTATCCGACAGACCATTTCACTCCCTTGGCTCCCGGTGATTCCCTGCGGATCACTTTCCGCTGTACTTACAAGTTGGACAGGAACTCTCACGTGCCGGAAGGGACTTATTGGGTAGAAACTGTAGACGGCAAAGAAGGCAATCCGTTACCCGTGACTTTGAAAGCACTGCCGCTTCCTTCTCCCGAGTCAATGAGCGGCTATCCGGATGCGACTAAGATTTATGAATCAAACCTCCGTTTGGTTGGTGCTCCTGCTTTGGCGCAATCAGACATTCTTCCGTCTGTGAAGAAAGTGATACCCATTGAGGGCGACAATGTAGCATTGGAAGGCAAGGTGGCTTTGGCATTCCCGGAGAATTTTGCCGGTGAAGCCAGGTTGTTGAAAGAGAAACTGGCGGGTTTGTATGGTTTGGAAGTTGTCGGGGATGCTCCCGTGAAGATTGTGTTGGAATCACTGCCTGATAGGACAGAAGCTGTAAATGATGAATATTATACCATAAATATAGGTAATAACCAGATAAAGGTCAGTGCCGCCACTCCTCATGGTATCTTTAATGGAACACAGACACTATTGTCAATGCTGAAAGAGAAGCAGGCGTCTTATTTGTTGGAGGCAGTCTCTATCCAAGATTATCCGGACTTGGCATATCGCGGACAAATGATAGATATAGCCCGTGACTTCACCACTCCGGAGGACTTGAAGAAATTGGTGGATATTTTGGCATCTTACAAGTTGAATGTCTTGCATTTCCATTTTTGTGACGACGAGGCCTGGCGTCTGGAGATTCCAGGTTTGGAAGAACTGACGGCTGTGGGTAGTCGTCGCGGGCATACCACTGATGAAAGTCAATGTCTCTACCCATGTTATGACGGTGGCTATGATCCTGATGCAAAGACCGTAGGCAACGGATATTATAGCCGCGAGGAATTTATAGATTTGTTGAAGTATGCTGCCGAAAGGCATGTCCGCATCATTCCGGAAATAGAATCTCCGGGACATGCCCGTGCCGCCATTGTCTCCATGAAAGCGCGTTATAACAAATATATTGAAACCGATCCGGAGAAAGCCGCAGAATATATGCTGAGCGAGCCGGAAGATACTTCGCACTATGTTTCTGTACAATATTACACGGATAACGTGATGAATGTTGCCTTGCCTTCTACTTACCGTTTTATGGAAAAGGTGATCCGGGAACTTGATGCAATGTATAAGGAAGCCGGTCTTTCATTGTCTACAGTACATCTGGGTGGCGACGAAGTTCCCCGTGGCGTATGGATGGGCTCTCCGAAATGCCAAGAGTTGATGAAAGAGAAAGGTATGACGAAAGCTCATGACTTGTCGGAGTATTTCATTACGCAAATGGCAAATATCATGCAGAAGAACGGATTGAAGTTTAGTGGTTGGCAGGAAGTTGCTTTAGGACATACCGAGGAGGCTCACCGACAGCTGAGAGGACAAGCTGCCGGTGTGTATTGCTGGAATACTGTACCGGGCTCTGATGAGGTGGTCTATCAGACAGCCAATAACGGTTATCCGGTCATTCTTTGCAACGTGGGCAATTTCTATATGGATATGGCTTACAACGGTCATCCGGACGAGCGTGGACTCGATTGGGGAGGTTATGTTGATGAGTCTGTCTCTTTCTCTATGCTTCCTTTCAGCATTTATCGTTCGCGGCGTGTGGATATGGCAGGTAATCCCATTGATTTGAATAATGCGGAAGTGGGAAAAACTGCTTTAACAGATATAGGTAAGGAGCATATTATGGGTGTGCAAGGACAATTGTTTGCCGAAACCATCCGCAGTTTCGACGATGTGGAATATCTTCTCTTTCCGAAAATCTTAGGACTGGTAGAACGTGGCTGGAATGCTCATCCGGCATGGGAAAAATTATCCGGCGTGCAGGAACAGCAGGCTTTCAATCAGGCTTTGGCTCTTTATTATGAGAAAATCAGTGAGAGTGAAATGCCTTATTGGATAAAGAATGGGATCAATTTCCGTTTGCCCCAACCGGGTCTGTTGGTAAAAGATGGCAAATTGTATGCTAATGTAGCAATTGATGGTGCGGAAATACGTTATACGATTGATGGTTCAGAACCTACAGCCCAATCTGCTTTGTGGAAGGAGCCGTTGAAGTGTGATTCTCTGGTTGTGAAGGCAAAGGCCTTTTATCAAGGAAAGGAAAGTTTGACGATTATATTGAATGTTGAGTAATATTGAATGTTGAAATGAAAAGAAAAGGGAGTGCATTGTTTGAGAATGCGCTCCCTTTTCATTATCCCTTTATCTTTAAGCGTTCAGCGCTTGTTCGATGTCGGCGATGATGTCATCTGCATTTTCTATACCTACCGAGAAACGGATTAAATCGGGGCGTACACCGGCTTCCATCAATTGCTCGTCTGTCAGCTGGCGGTGTGTATGGCTGGCTGGGTGCAGCACACAGGTACGTGCATCGGCCACATGGGTTACGATGGCAGCCAGCTTCAGTGAATCCATAAACTTGATGGCTACTTCCCGTCCGCCTTTCAACCCAAAGGTGACAACACCGCAAGAACCGTTCGGCATGTATTTTTCTGCCAGTTCATGATATTTGTCACCAGGCAGGCCACAGTAGTTCACCCAAGCTACTTTCTCATTCCGGGAAAGGTATTCGGCTACTTTCTGCGCATTCTTGCAATGTTGGGGCATACGCAGATGCAGGGTTTCCAGACCGATATTCAGCAGGAATGCATTCTGCGGAGACTGGATGCTGCCAAGGTCGCGCATCAGTTGGGCGGTAGCTTTAGTGATATAAGCCATCTTGCCGAAAGCTTTTGTGTAAGTCAGTCCGTGGTAAGACTCGTCCGGTGTGCACAGTCCGGGGAATTTGTCGGCATGGGCATCCCAATCGAAGTTGCCGCTATCCACGATGGCTCCACCTATGCTGGTGGCATGTCCATCCATATATTTGGTAGTAGAATGTACTACAATGTCGGCGCCCCATTCAAACGGGCGGCAGTTGATGGGAGTAGGGAAGGTGTTGTCCACAATCAAGGGTACGCCATGGCTGTGGGCGATGCGGGCAAATTTTTCAATGTCGAGCACTTCGAGAGTCGGGTTGGAGATAGTCTCACCGAACAAGGCCTTGGTGTTTGGGCGGAATGCAGTGGAAATTTCTTCTTCGCTGGCATCCGGGTTGATGAAAGTAACGTCAATGCCCAATTTCTTTAAAGTTACTCCGAAAAGGTTGAACGTTCCGCCATAGATAGTGGAGGAGCATACAAAATGGTCTCCTGCCTGGCAAATATTGAAAATGGCATAGAAATTAGCTGCTTGTCCGCTGGATGTCAGCATGGCGGCTACGCCTCCTTCGAGGGCGGCTATCTTGGCGGCAACGGCATCGTTCGTGGGGTTTTGCAGGCGGGTGTAGAAATACCCGTTCTCTTCAAGGTCGAAAAGACGGGCCATTTGCTCGCTTGTTTCGTATTTGAATGTTGTGCTTTGGTAAATTGGCAGTACTCTCGGTTCGCCGTTCTTTGGAGACCATCCTGCCTGTACGCACAGCGTCTCTTTTTTGAATTTCCTGTCCATTGTGTTTTTTATGTTTTTGTCAAAACTCAAAATTCCTAATTCCTAACTCTTCGGCGGTTCCGCCGAAGACAATATTTGCATTTCTGATGCTCAATACTATGAACTGAGCGCACTAAGAAATCTTTGGTGCGAAATTCTTGAGTTTTGAGCGTTTGTAGCTATAGCATTAATACACAGTGTGTTATAAGGTTTTCTAACGATACACTATAAAATCAGACTCGCAAACGAGCCACTTTTTTCTGCTATAGA
>CAJJYX010000152.1 GCA_905197435.1 uncultured Bacteroides sp. | reverse complement strand
GTCATGCTGGTAGTGCCGGTTATTCCTCATCACCACCACAACAACGGGTTGATATGCATGAAGAATGATATAGCTCCCGATTGTTGCGGACAACAACACAACTCGGATAACGAACATTGCTGTTGCGATACGGGATGTGTAACGACTCACTTCTTCCAGCAAACTCCCAGCTCGGACAATGGATGGGCACATCCGGACTTTCCGCTGGTTATTACATTATTTTCCGAACCACTCCTCCGATTATTAGTCCTACCCGAAGAAAGCGGGCAAAGACAGGACTGCATATATCAGGAGTCACTTCATGGCACGTATCTTACACGTGCCACAGGACTTCGCGCACCTCCGTGTATTCTTACTTTATCGTAAAGTCTGCAACTTTATTGCAGGCTTTTATCTCTAATTTTGCACACAGATAAAAGTAAGAACATAAAAATATCATCATGAAAAAAATTCTTTTTATGGGAGTCATGGGTCTATTCCTATTGGGTTCCTGCAATAGTAAATCCGGAGACGGACACGAAGGTCACAATCATGAAACAGAAAAGCATGAGCACGAAGGTTGCGATCATGATCATGAGGGCGAAGACCACAATCACGAAGGTGACGAACACAACCACGATGGACATGACCACGGTGAAGTAGTAGCAGCCGGACATAGTGACGAAATCATTCTGCCCCCCGCCAAGGCGCAGGCTGCCGGAGTAAAATCCAATGTTGTAGAACCAGGAATTTTCCATCAAGTTATAAAAACCAGCGGCCAGGTAATGGCAGCACAAGGAGACGAAAGCGTTGCTGTAGCAACAGTGGCAGGTGTAGTAACTTTCCGTGGAAAAGTTATCGAGGGCATGAGTGTCAGCAAAGGTACACCTTTGGTGATATTGTCATCCAAGAACATGGCCGACGGTGATCCGGTGCAAAAGGCTCGGATAGCCTACGAGGTTTCCAAGAAAGAATACGAGCGTATGAAGGCGCTTGTAAGCAACAAAATCGTATCCGAAAAGGAGTTTGCACAAGCCGAACAGACTTACGAGAATGCCCGTATCAGCTATGAAGCAGTGGCAAAGAACCATTCGGCAAGTGGCCAAGCGGTAGTTTCTCCCATCAGCGGTTACGTAAAGAATCTGTTGGTGAAAGAAGGAGACTATGTCAGTGTCGGCCAGCCATTGGTGAGCATCACCCAGAACCGGAAGCTTTTTCTGCGTGCAGATGTGTCCGAGAAGTATTATCCCTACCTAAGTAGCATTGGCTCCGCCAATTTCTGTACTCCCTATAATAATAAGGTGTATACATTGAAAGAGTTGGACGGACGTATACTTTCTTATGGAAAGGCTTCTGGCGAAAACGGATATTACGTGCCGGTAACTTTTGAATTCAACAATAAAGGAGACATTATTCCCGGCTCATTTGTAGAAGTATTCTTATTATCCTCACCGATGGAGAATGTATTGTCTCTCCCCCACAGTGCACTTACCGAGGAGCAGGGCAGTTTCTTTGTCTACCTCCAACTGGATGAGGAAGGTTACAAAAAGCAGCTTGTCACCCTGGGTGCCGACAGTGGCGAAAGCGTACAAATCCTTTCCGGCATAAAAGCAGGTGATCGTGTCGTAACCCAAGGAGCCTATCAAGTGAAACTGGCATCGGCAACGAACGCTATTCCGGCACATAGCCATGAACACTAATTAATTATTCAATGTTGCAATATACCAATGTGCCAATTGCCTGTGCACGTAATAACGCACCATACCCACAGCGCAGCCAATTAGCATATTAGCACATTTGCACATTAGCACATTTACCATTATGTTAAACAAAATAATACATTTTTCTCTTCAGAACCGCATCTTGGTGCTGGTGGCATCAGTGCTGTTGCTGATTGGCGGTACTTATACCGCCATGCATACGGAAGTGGATGTGTTCCCTGACCTCAATGCGCCGACAGTGGTCATCATGACCGAAGCAAACGGCATGGCGGCAGAGGAAGTGGAACAACTGGTCACTTTTCCCGTAGAAACGGCTGTGAACGGTGCAACGGATGTGCGCCGTGTACGTTCTTCCTCTACGAACGGTTTTTCCGTAGTCTGGGTAGAATTCGACTGGGATACGGATATCTATCTGGCCCGGCAGATTGTCAGTGAGAAGCTGGCAGTCGTCAGCGAATCCCTACCGGCCAATGTAGGCAAGCCGACACTGGGGCCACAATCTTCCATCCTTGGTGAGATGCTGATTGTGGGTCTGACGGCAGATTCAACCTCCATGCTGGATTTACGTACCATTGCCGACTGGACCATACGTCCCCGCCTGCTCTCTACGGGCGGTGTGGCACAAGTTGCCGTATTGGGTGGTGACATCAAGGAATATCAAGTGCAACTGGACCCGGAGCGGATGCGCCACTACGGAGTGACATTAAGCGAGGTGATGAATACCACCCGCGAAATGAATCTGAACGCTAATGGTGGAGTTCTCTATGAGTATGGCAACGAATACATCGTACGCGGCGTATTGTCTACCGACAAAATAGACCAAATAGCTAAGGCTGTGGTACGGAGCAACAGCGTTTCCAATGCTCCCATTCTGCTGGAAGACATTGCCGACGTGCAAATAGGAGCCAAACTTCCGAAACTGGGCACTGCATCGGAGCGCGGCAAGCACGCCGTGCTGCTGACGGTCACCAAGCAACCCGCTACAAGTACGCTGGAGCTTACAGACAAACTGGAAGCTTCCCTGCAAGACCTGCAGAAAAATCTACCGGCTGACGTAAAGGTATCTACGGACATCTTCCGTCAAAGCCGCTTCATTGAAAGCTCTATAGGAAATGTACAGGAATCTTTATTGGAGGGAGGTATATTTGTAGTCATCGTACTTTTCCTGTTCCTTGCCAATGTGCGCACCACGGTCATCTCGCTGGTAACACTGCCTTTGTCCCTGATTACTTCCATCCTTGCCCTGCACTATATGGGCTTCACGATAAACACCATGAGTCTGGGAGGTATGGCTATCGCCATCGGTTCGCTGGTAGATGATGCCATCGTAGATGTAGAGAATGTCTACAAGCGCTTACGGGAAAACCGCCTGAAACCTGCCGAAGAACAATTGCCGATATTGGAAGTAGTGTTCAATGCATCGAAAGAAGTACGTATGCCTATCCTCAATTCAACGCTGATAATCATTGTCAGTTTCGTGCCTCTGTTCTTCCTGAGTGGCATGGAGGGTAGAATGCTGGTACCGCTGGGCATTGCGTTCATCGTGGCGTTGGCAGCTTCGACTGTTGTGGCACTGACCGTAACGCCGGTACTTTGCTCCTATCTGCTGGGAAAAGAAAAGATAAAGGGAAAGGACAATGCAAACGGTGACTCTGCCGTGGCACGTAAAATGAAACAATGGTATGGTGCGGCACTGACCTTCGTATTGGGACATAAGAAAGAAGTACTGGGAGGAACCATCTGCCTGTTTGTAGTAGCACTCGGTTGTTTCTTTACTTTGGGTCGCTCGTTCCTGCCACCCTTCAATGAAGGTTCGTTCACCATCAATATCTCCTCACTTCCGGGAATCTCCCTGGAAGAAAGCGACAAGATGGGACACCGTGCCGAAGAATTGCTGCTCTCCATCCCCGAAATACAGACTGTGGCCCGCAAAACGGGACGTGCCGAACTGGACGAACACGCTCTGGGTGTAAATGTCTCTGAGATTGAAGCCCCGTTTGAGTTGAAAGACCGTTCACGCAGCGAACTCGTGGCAGAAGTCCGCGAAAAGCTGGGCACCATTGTTGGGGCAAACGTGGAAATTGGCCAGCCTATCAGCCACCGCATAGACGCTATGCTTTCCGGTACAAAGGCGAATATTGCCATCAAACTGTTTGGTGATGATTTAAACCGCATGTTCTCTTTGGGTAATGAAATCAAGAACACTATCCAGAGTATTCCCGGTATTGCCGACCTGAACGTAGAACAACAGATTGAGCGTCCGCAGCTCGTCATTTCACCAAAACGGGAAATGCTTGCCAAATACGGCATTTCACTGCCCGATTTTTCGGAGTTTGTCAATGTCTGCCTGGCCGGCGAAGCCGTCTCCCAGGTTTACGAAAAGGGAAAGAGCTTCGACCTGACAGTACGTGTGAAGGACGACTTGCGCGACGAAATGGAAAAAATCCGCAACTTGATGATTGATACGGGCGACGGACAAAAAATTCCACTGAACTATGTAGCGGAAATCCGCTCGGCCATGGGTCCGAACACCATCAGCCGCGAGAATGTAAAGCGTAAAATCGTCATCTCCGCCAACGTGGCCGACCGCGACCTGCGAAGCGTAGTCAACGATATACAAGCCCAAGTAGACGCACGAATCAAACTACCGGAAGGATACCACATTGAATATGGCGGACAATTTGAAAGCGAGCAGGCTGCAAGCCGCACACTGGCACTGACTTCGTTCATGTCCATCGTGGTGATATTCCTGCTGCTCTACCATGAATTCCGCAGTGTGAAGGAGAGCGCCATTATCCTTATCAACCTGCCTTTGGCATTGATAGGTGGTGTATTCGCCCTGCTCATCACTACGGGAGAAGTAAGTATTCCTGCTATCATCGGTTTCATCTCGCTGTTCGGTATCGCCACCCGAAATGGAATGCTGCTCATCAGTCATTACAATCACTTGCAGCAAGAAGAAGGCTATAGCGTCTATGACAGCGTCATACGCGGTTCGCTCGACCGTCTGAATCCGATTCTGATGACCGCCCTATCCAGTGCATTGGCACTTATCCCGTTGGCTCTCAGTGGCGACTTGCCGGGCAACGAGATACAGAGCCCGATGGCCAAGGTTATCCTGGGCGGCCTTTTAACATCCACGTTCCTGAACGGTTTCATCATTCCGATTGTTTACCTGATGATGCACCGTAGCCAACAACCTAAAACGTCAGACAATGAATAAAAGATTTTTTATATTCAGCGCTGCCATCCTCGCTATTACGGGGATGAGCGCACAAACATCCGGCATTGATGCCGTGCTCCGGCAGATAGAGGCCAACAACAAAGAGTTGCAGGCTAACTCCCACCTTATTTCCTCACAAAAACTGGAGAACAAGACCAACAACAACCTCTCCGACCCCACACTGTCATACGCCCACCTTTGGGACTCCAAGAACAGTGACGAGACTGTCGGTGAACTGATTATCTCGCAAAGTTTCGACTTCCCCACGCTTTATGCCACCCGAGGAAAGATGAACCGCCTCAAAACAAATGCACTGGATGCACAAGCCACCGCTTTCCGCCAGCAGATATTGCTACAAGCGAAGGAAGTATGTCTGGACATCATCATGCTACAACGTCAACAGACTTTGCTTGACGAACGGCTGAAGAATGCAGAAGAACTATCGGCCATGTATACCCAACGCCTGAAGACGGGAGATGCCAATGCCCTGGAAACCAACAAAATCAACCTGGAGTTACTGAATGTACGCACAGAAGCCCGCATGAACCAGACGGCATTGAGCAACAAACTGAAAGAGCTGCTTGCCCTCAATGGAAACCAGCCGCTCACGCCGGGACGTCCCTTGCCCGGTGTAACCCCCAACGCCCAAGCACTCGGATTGACAGAGTATCCGGCAGTACCATTGCCGGCAGACTTCCACCTGCTGACCGACGAACTGCTGGCCACCGACCCTACCCTGCAATCCCTGCAAGGCGAAAGTTCCGCTGCCCGAAAACAGATTTCGGTAAGCAAACAAGGTTGGCTGCCCAAACTGGAACTGGGTTATCGTAGGAATACAGAATCGGGACATCCGCTGAACGGTGTGGTAGTAGGCTTCTCTTTTCCGCTTTTTGAGAACCGCAACAAGGTAAAAATTGCCAAGACACAAGCGCTCAATATAGACTATCAAAAGGAGAATGCCGCACTGCAAACCAGTTCCGCCTTGTGGCAGCTCTACGAAGAGGCGCGCAACCTGCATGCTTCCATGGAGGAATATGAACGTACTTTCCATCAACAGCAAGACCTCGCCCTGCTGAAACAAGCACTTATGGGGGGACAAATCAGCATGATTGAATACTTCGTTGAAATATCGGTGGTCTATCAAAGCAAGTCAAACCTCCTGCAACTGGAAAACCAGTATCAGAAGGCCATGGCACAGATATACAAGAGCCGGTTATAAAGAAAGGAGAATAAATGTGTCAAAGCCCAAATCTACTCTGTGAGGAGGGGAATAGATGCTTCACTCTGCATGACAGAATGAGATACCTATAAGGACTTTGACACATTTACCTTTTCTTTCAATATGCTCCAGTTATAATTTCGTAACTTTACCCATAAACAGAATGACTCCCGTACTCTTCTCCTTTATCAAGAAAACAAAAGGACGATTCACGTAAAAAGGAATTGCCACACTCGGACCAAAAGCTGTCAAGCTCATTCCTCCGATTGTTACAGCCGCAGCTTCCGTCCCCTCTTCATCTACCTTCACATAGGTATATTGCTGCAATAGACCAACAAATAAGTCTGCAGCAGACATATTAGAGAAATCGGCATGCATTCCGTCGAAAGCATCTTTCATCCCCATTTCCTGCATATCTGCTATCAAATCCTTGTCATATTCCATTTCAAACCGTGGTAGCTTGACATTCAGCGTTGCATTCGACAAAGTATTGCTCCACTCACGCCAATGCTCATCCGTCAGTTGCGGCAAACATTCTTCCAAAGATTTTCCTTCAGCCGGCAAAAGCACTACCATACTAAAAGCTTCATTGCCATAAGGGAACTCAGCCATGGAGAAATATTCATTTTCCGCATAGTTAAAGCGTTCTCCGGACATATTCATCATATATACAGTCGCCCGGCTTCCATCCGCATTTGTAAACTGCTCTGATTCCGTATCCGATTTCTTGAACTGATTCTTCCAGATTCCCTTGAAATAGAGAGCATTTAACAAATAAAGACGTGCATCCTCGGGAATTTCCTTTAAAACCTCCTTTATACAATTATTCGTCTTCTCAGCGCACCAGCCGTTTATAATGTTCTTGGCATTGGGAGAGGCAAAGTCCAGTTCCTTCACCTGTGCATCATAAACCTTTTTATTTACATTGACAAAGTCGTCATACACCCCGAACCCTTGCTTTATCCAAATAGAATTGGCAATCCCCAACCGAGTGGTATTATCCAACTCAAGCAGAGCAGAAACCAGCTTCTGATTATAATTATTCATTTCTTCCAACGAATAATCTGAAAATCCCAAAACCGTTTTCATTTCCTCCAAAGTGTTGTTGGTCGCCCCATTGGTAATCATGGACAAACAAAGAGTAGCACTCAAAGGTGAAATAAACAAGTTAGGATGTTTGTTTTCAGTCTTACAAACCTGACTGAAGAAACGAAAAGCAAAATCAGTCCCCATATCCGTCATTTCCTGTTCGGCACGGGTAAGAGAAATGTCTTTGCGAGGTTTGGGTTGTGACGAAAAATTATCATCACTTGGGCAGGCTGCAAGGATACAAAGCAGACTCAATGCAGCAATTGTTTTCTTAAGCATAAGCAAATAATATTAGTTTTAAAACAATAGTCTATATATGAAATGCTTGGACAGACAAAATACTGCATCGAACAAAAAAATAGCACACTTCGCCCCAATTATTCATCAGGCCCTAATTATCGCTTACCATCCGTACACTTTATCCATATTTCCACTTATCTTTTATACAAGACGCATATTCATTCGTTTTTATCTATCCGAAGAGTCATAAAAAGGCCGGTTGCTCCATTACAGAAAGGAAGCAACCAGCCAGCCATCATCCTGTTACCTAATCAATTATCAGAACTTATAAGCTGCCTTACGCAACTCTTTCACTGAGCCGAATGGTTTATTGGGCTTCAGGTAACAGCCCATGAACTTATAAATGCCCAGACGAATCTTGCTTGACTCATAAGTATCCAACCGGTCAAAACTATGCGCACCGGGAGCGCGCTCAAATATCTTATATTCAAACTTTTTGCCTTCTGCTTTCAAAGCACGGATCATTGATTCCACCTCGACCACATTCACATCATCATCACTGGTATTGGTATAGATAAGCAACGGATCTTTCAACTTTTCCGCATGCCACACAGGAGATCGCCGTTTGTATTCCGCAATATTATCCTTGGCAGTCTGCCCGATATGATTCTTGG
>CAJJYX010000151.1 GCA_905197435.1 uncultured Bacteroides sp. | reverse complement strand
TATGCTTCATTTGTAATATCTTATTTAAGAGGGAACAAAGGTACGCAGAAAAAGAAAAAAACTGTGGGAAAGATTAACTATATTTCTACTTTCGACTATTGATGATTGAGGAGGAATTTGGTAAATTTGTGGATGATATCCTATGGGGGTATTTCAGGCTGTTGAACTATATATACTAAAAAAAATGAAGACCTTAACTTTACTTATCTTTGGGTTCTTGTTGTTCCCGATGTCACTTTCGGCACAATCGGTGGATGTCTTGTTGCAGAAGGTGTCCGAAGCCCTGTCTGCAGGTAAGGATGACTATGCCGTCAGCCTGTTCCGTCAGGCGGCGGGAGCCGGAACGGAACAGACGGAGATGTATTATTGGACGAATGTTGAGAAGAACAGTGCGGTGGCTCCCCGTTTTGTGCGGGAACTGGCTGCTTATTACAAGGACAAGCGGAATTATGACAAAGCGT
The DNA here is from genome assembly GCA_905197435.1 of uncultured Bacteroides sp. Classification (GTDB taxonomy): domain Bacteria; phylum Bacteroidota; class Bacteroidia; order Bacteroidales; family Bacteroidaceae; genus Bacteroides. Next base: position 7,696 of record CAJJYX010000151.1, on the reverse strand, counting down.
ATCTTTTTTATAAGGAATGGTTGCAATACAATCCGGAAGATGTTTCGGGTCTTGTAGCCTGTGCGGAGATGCAGATGATGCGCGGAGAGACGAAAGATGCCCTGAAACTCTATGAGAAGGTGTTGACATTGGATGCGGATAATCTTCAGGCGAACATCTTTTTGGGCAACTATTACTATTTGCAGGCCGAACAAAAGAAGAAAACGCTGGAAGAGAATTATAAGAAAATCGTATCTCCCACCCGAATGCAATATGCCCATTACCGCAACGGATTGTCGGACGTGTTTTCCAACGGGTATGGCAAAGCCAAGGGCTATTTGCAGAAAGTTCTCCAACTCTTCCCGTCCACAGAGGCAGGGCAGACGCTGGACAAGATTAAAAAAATGGAACTGGAACTGAAATAACCGGTTCCATTTTTTTTCTATTATTGCTTCATATCTTATTCCATCACGCGGATAGGTAAATCCAGTGGGCCGTCATAGGTTGCACGTGTGCTTGTCAACCCTTTCTTCGGTCCCGGTATAAGTGGACTGTAAGTAAGGATATGGCGTACTCTCGCTTTCTGTTGGGCGGTGAACTCATTCAGATAACTGTAAGCGTAATCCATGATATTTCGTGAAGTAAAGTCTATATTCTGTACACAGTCATGGCGGCGGGCAAGATCTTCAAAAGAGATAGGTCTGTTTTGTTCAACCAGTGCTTTTACCCATGTCTCGTAGGCTTTTCGGTCGTAAGTATAGGTGTCTGTACAATAATCTGTATCCGCGCAAGCATCGACATCATCCTCATCCGATTCGGAGAATACGTGGTATAAACCTAAATAATGTCCCAGTTCGTGAGCTAACGTAATAGCCATGTCGTTCTGATTGGGTATTGTGGTAGTGGACTCCTCGTAAATATAAGAATTGTTGATGGATACGCAATAAGCGTACTTGAGATTATCTCCTGTCAGAAATCGAGAATCGGTTTCGGTACCCGATAAAGGATTTTTTGTAGGAGAATATGGAAAATGAGATACTCCCATTACGTCAGCATCCGTAAATTTGTATACCATTATATTGATATAGTCGTTTGGTTCCCAAATCAGGTAGTTGTAAGTTCGGTTGTTGCTGAACATGAAATCATTGATATCAATGGCGGCAGTATTCCATTCGATGCGTTCCACACCCGGTTCAGGCAATGTTTTCCCCTTAGGGTCTTCTGTGGCAAGTACAAATTCCAGGTTCATATTTGCACTGTTGGCTCCTGCATTCCGGTAAAGTTCGTTCACTCTCTTTAGAATTTCGGATAATCTCCCAACCTCGACATATTGGTTCTTATCGTTTTTGTCGTGATAGAGCACATGGAAAATAACCGGGAGTTTATAATGATATGTTTCGGGATTGAAAGAAGCGGTAATACCATTCTGGGTAATTTTGATAGCCTGACTTATGCCGCCGGTCGAAGGAGTTATTGTGATTGTTGCATTCCTCGTGGTTTCCTCTAAGTTTGCCTCTATTTCTAATGTGAGCTTTTGATTGCCCGAACCTTTTGCCGGAGTGACATTGCACCATTTTGCAGTTTTGGATACGGTCCAATCCGAGCTACTGATAACATCTACTTCCAACGTCGTTCCGTCACAACTGATATTGTTGAACGATGATTGTGATACTTTTAAAGAATCATTTTCAGAATCGTCACAACTATAGAGGATGAGGCAGAATGTGGAGATTAAAAATAATAATTGTCTTTTCATAGCTGAATCTTTCTTGTCTAAAACATCTTTGGCAAAGATATTGTTTTATTTCAGTTCATCAGGTTTTCTACTTTTAAAGTATATATTGCACCTCTTTAAATAAATACTCCCTTTCTTTCCCGTTCTCGTCTTCCAGAACAAAACGTCCGTCTTGTTCCACGCGTAGCAGGCGGGCGGAAAACTTGCCGTTGGCATCTTCATAAGGATGCAATCCCCGGCGGCGGAAGAGGGAGCGGGCATATCGTGTGGATATCTCGTCGGAGTAGACGGCGAGGTCTTCCAATTGGAGCCCGTTGTAGTAGATTTGTACACGTCTCAGGATGTGTGCAAGGATTTCATAACGGTCGTGCTCCTTTCCGGTGATTTGTTTCAGGGAGGCGGGGTTGGGAGCGTCGCTGTTGAAAACTTCCTGGTTGATGTTGATGCCGATTCCGGCAATGCTACGCCTGATGTTGTGTCCGGAAAGGTCGTTTTCTATCAGTATGCCGCATATTTTCCTATCTCTCCAGTAGATGTCGTTCGGCCATTTGATGGTGATTTCATCAGACCATCTGCTCAGTTCTTCCTTAATGGCGAGGGAGACGATCTGCGAAAGGATGAATTGCCGGCGGGCTTCCAGGAAAGAAGGGTAGAGCACGAAGCTGAAGAGCAGGTTCTTGCCTTCTTCGGCTTCCCAGGTATTGCCGCGCTGGCCTTTACCGGCAGTTTGGAACTCGGCGGTCACGGTCGTTAATTCGGCTACGGACTCTTGCAACTGGTTACAAAGCTGGGTGAGGTATTGGTTGGTAGATTCCGTTTCGTCCAATGCCACCAGCGGGAACGGGAATGTGTCAGGGCAGGGCTTCATATTCGGTACGCATTTTTTTTGTGAACTTCTTCAATACTTCTTCATAGGAATGGTCTATCAGTTGCTTCAGCAGCTTGTCGTCGACGTCACCGTCCAGGAACACCTGGTTCCAGTACTTTTTGTTGAAGTGATAGGCGCCTTCGATGGCAGAATAGCGCTCCCGCAATTCGAGCGCATATTCCGGATCGCATTTCAAACATATCTTGTTGGCACTTTCCAGGTCGATGAGTGCAAACATCTTATTCATGACTTTCATTACAAGCGAATATTCGTCGAACGGAAGGCATTCCGTGACAGCCTTTTTGCTGAGGCAATATTCGCGGGCGGTTTCTATGTCCATGATGGTATCTGCGATTTTTACGATTTGCGATTGAGAAAACTCTCACTTATCAATTGCCACTTGTCAGAACATGGGCGGATAGAACGCATCCTTGATATGCTCTATCCTGAATGCTCCCGGTTCGCCTATGACTGTTATGATGTCGAAGCGAACAGGCGCATCCAAGCAGAAGTGTTTGATATAGGCGTCGGCCGCTACGACAATACGACGTATTTTCTGCCGGTTCACGGCATCTTGCGGCTCGATGTAGTCCGTATTGCTACGGGTTTTCACTTCCACTATTATCAGTCCTTCATCTTTGGCGGCTACAATGTCTAGCTCCAGGTGATTCTTCCGCCAGTTACGGTCGCGTATGGCGTAGCCGTTCTGTTCCAGGTATTTGGCGGCGGCGTCTTCACCGGCTTTTCCGAGGGCATTGTGTGTTGCCATTACTCAGCGTGCCTGGCAGGCATCAGCATGCCGTCGTGTCCGGGACGGAAGATTGCAGGCAACTTACGTTTTCTGCCTTCCAATGTATTGACCGCTGCACTGCGTGTCTGTGTTGCCGGATTTGTACCGGTAATCAGTTCGATGGCTTTGGCATACAGAGGCTCTTCATTGCTTCCATAATCTTTATGAATATAGAATACGTTTTGTTCGTTATAAGGATTGGTTTCGTCCATCAATATATCAGGCTCGAATCCGTTTTCATAGTCCCCGAATCCTTTAGCGTTATAACACTGGAAGGTGATGGGAACAACACGGTACGTGTTATCCCGGACTGTGTACTCCTCATATTCCATACCTACGTTCTTGCCGGAAGTCTTTTCGCCTATAAGTGTCACGTCCAAATCTATTCCTTTTAAAGAATTGATGACAAGCTCACTGGCAGAGGCCGTTCCATTTCCAACAAGACAGTAGACGCGGGGAAGGTCGAGGCTTCCGGCCGATAAGGAAGTGCCCAGGTTGGGGTAACTGGCGTATGCGAAGAATTCATCTTCCCGTTTGTTGTTGAGTTTTGCCATTCTTTCATCGTTATATCGCAAGCTGTTGAATACCTTGCCTTGAGAGGCGGTACCGGCAATGCAAGTCGCCATCAGATTGGCCGACATGGTGTGCCCGCCACCATTGTAGCGCAAGTCCAGAATCAAATCTGTGATGTTCTTGTCCTTAAACTCTTTAAAGACATCGAACAATTCTTGGTCAAAGCCTGCCTCGAATCCGGAATAAACGAGGTAACCGATTCTATGCCCTTCTATATCTTCCTTGACATTGCTGAAGATGACGGGATTGTTGTATGTGGCTTTGGATGTTATGGTGTATTCTTTTTGCCCGGTAATGTAACCTCCTTCTATGACTTCTTCTGTCAAAGTATAGCTGAAAGATGCATCCGGTAACAACATGTTGTAATAGAACTCGTTAATGTTGCTGTTGCTTATCTTCTTTCCGTTTATCTGGCTTATCATCGCTCCTCGTTTGAGCCCGGCTTCGGAAGCCGGTGAATCGGGATATATGCCTTGGAGGCAGAAATAAATGGTATATTCTGCCTGCGTGCCGATGCTTATGGGCGTTATGCCGGTGATGCCGAAACTGTATGCCAGTTCTTTGTCCGCAATTTTGGTGGCGCGGGTTGAGCTGATATTGGGCAACAACTGGATATAGGAGTAGAGATTATAGTACGTCTTGCCGTCGTTGCCGACATACGGCTTCTTGTCCAATGTATTGGTAGTCAGGCTGCCCAAGGCATCATAAAAGAATGCTTCATAATCTTTCGTAAAGTCGGGTTTCAGGGTTTTGTATTCATCGTTCCAGAGATACATTTTCCTCAGATACCCGTCCACTTTTGTATTAATCTCCATATCTTCGGTGGTTTGGGGAGCACTGGTTCCTTTTTGGGTAACTTCAAAGCTTGCAGGAGAATAGCCGTCTACATTGATGGATATTTTGGCTGTCCGGTCGGTAGTGGAACTTGTGCTTACGGATGATAATTTCAGCGTGCTTTTTCCTTTCGTGCCCGAGGTCGTGTTCAGTTTGCACCAGTCAGCTCCTGAGGCGACGGAAGCTACCCATTTGGCTGCAGCGTTGAAGCTTACGGACAAGTCGTTATCCAGACTGATTTCCAATGGTTTCCCTTCTGTCCAGCTTTGATTGGTTATGCCGGTATTAAGTTTCTTATCGTCATCGTCATTACATGAGATAAGGCTCATACTGAACAATGCGAGTAGAAAAAGACTGAGATAATTTACATGTTTCATACCTTTGTTGATTTAGAACCCTCCAAAAATACGTTTTTAATTACTAAACTTAGAATATTTTTAAGAAATACTTTAAGTTTACCGGTCAAAAAAGCATTTTCATGCGATTAAAGTGCCTCTGATATAAAAATTACATGCAGGTTCGCTTTGTTTTTACGGAAGTAAAAGTAATTTTGCAGGAAATATGAGAAAGAGAGATAAAACGTGTGCGAAAGCAACGCCCGAAGAACCGAAACGCGAGCAGCGCATGGTGTGCCTGATGAGCGAGGAAGAACAGCGGATTGTGGACCGTTATCTGGAGAAATACAAGATAACGAACAAGTCGCGCTGGCTGAGGGAGACTATTCTCATGTTTATCCATAAGAATATGGAAGAGGATTATCCTACCTTGTTCGGTGAGCATGACATGAGGAGATGATGGCGAAGTGGTGGTGTGATAAGATGATAATGTGACTATGACAGATGCTGATTATATGAAGCAGGCACTTCTGGAAGCGCGGAAAGCAGGCGAACGGGGCGAAGTCCCTGTGGGTGCGGTGGTTGTTTGCAAAGACCGTATTATTGCCCGTGCACATAATCTGACGGAAACCCTGACGGATGTCACTGCCCATGCCGAAATGCAAGCTATCACCGCTGCCGCTGCAACCCTTGGCGGCAAATACCTGAATGAATGTACCCTCTATGTGACAGTGGAACCCTGCGTGATGTGTGCCGGTGCCATTGCTTGGGCGCAGATGGGACGGCTGGTGTTTGGCGCCGAAGATGAGAAAAGAGGGTATCAGCGCTATGCCCCGCAGGCGTTGCATCCCAAAACACAAGTAGTAAAAGGAATCCTGGCAGATGAATGTGCCGCCCTGATGAAAGAGTTCTTTGCCGCCAAGCGCAAATAACCCCTAATCCTTTATCCCTAATCCCTACTCCTTGATTTCTTCAAAATCTACATATTCCCCCTCGTCCTTGGAGAATAGTTTCTTGTGACGGGAACGTATTTCTCCTTCTTCAGGTTGTGCCTCTTCAGACGATTGCCTGTTGTCATTGTAGGAATACCCTCCCGGCCGGTAGTTGCCGTTCCCTTTTCGGTAGGAACCGGAGTTGGTGGAAGTACGGCGTCCGCCCAATCCGAATATATTCCGGATGACAGTGCCGATAATGCTGAGGCCAATGAGCAGAATGGCGATTATGATGATAAATAGAAATCCTAATATATGAAACATGGTCTAATGTCTTTTTATGTGTTCGTTTTCTGCGAACTTCAATACAACAACCGTGCCAAAGATTTGTTTATTTACTTTTCCTTGTAATAAGCGAAAGTAATATATACCAGACGATAATTGCGGCGAAGCTGCAGATTCCCAAGAAGATGAGGAGCGGAATGCAGACAAGCAGGAAAATGAAGCTTGTTTTATTGTCTTTCCATGACAGGTTCTTGAATTTGAGTGAGAACATCGGAATCTCCGATACAAGCAACCATGAGAAAAGGCAGACCAGCAGTAGCAGATAGATCGGATGGAAGCTGCTGCTTACCAGCAAGTCATGGGCACCCGTTACCAATGAAGCCCAGAATAGGGCGTTTGCCGGAACAGGAAGTCCTATGAAAGAGGTTGTCTGGCGGGTATCGTTGTTGAACTTGGCCAGCCGTAGTGCAGAGAATACGGACAGAAGGAATGCGAGATAGGGGAAAACACCGGCCAGGCTTTCCATGGCACCCGAATAATCCATTTCCTTGAATAAGGAAAATACAATCAGGGAAGGAGCCACTCCGAAGCTGACATCGTCTGCCAAAGAATCCAAATCCTTGCCGATGATGGAATGTGCGTTCAATGCACGTGCCATCATACCGTCGAAGAAATCGAATACGGCACTGAGGATAATGAAGGAAAGTGCCCATTCGTAGCTGGCTTCGAATGCCATGACACAAGCAATGCACCCGGAGAATAGGTTCAGGCAGGTCAGCGTATTTGGAATATGGCGGGTAATGCAGTTTGCCATTGTTGTTGTTATTTAAGTTTGGCTATCACAGTCTGGTTGCCGGTAGTCAGTTGTCCAAGTTTAACGAATACTTCGGTACCCAACGGCAGGAAGACATCCACGCGGGAACCGAATTTAATGAAGCCCATATGCTCGTCGATATAGCATTCCTCACCCGGTTCGGCATAAGTAACGATGCGGCGTGCCATGGCCCCGGCTATCTGTCGTGCCATAATCTCCACACCTTCCGGGGTTTCTATTACTACCGTGGAACGCTCGTTGTCGGTACTGGCTTTGGGCAGCCAGGCTTTCATGAACTTGCCGTTTTGATGCCACACCTTCTTCACCGTACCGTCTACCGGATACCAGTTGGCATGTACATTGATGACACTCATAAAAATAGAAATCATAAGACGGCGGTCGTGGAAGTATTCGTTTTCATCTACTTCTTCTATGACTACTATTTTGCCATCGGCAGGTGCCACCACAATCTTTTCGGTGTCTTCCTGGCCAAATAGGCGGATAGGGCATCGGAAGAAATTCACCAGCATTCCATACAGGACGATACTGAC
>CAJJYX010000150.1 GCA_905197435.1 uncultured Bacteroides sp. | reverse complement strand
GTATCTCCAAATATTTTAAATGCTTATCTTCTGCCGCCGCCACCGCCGGAGAATCCTCCTCCGCCGTGACCGCTGCCTCCACCGAATCCTCCGCCGCGTCCGCCGCCGCCAAATCCTCCGAAACCACCGGCTCCGGCCTGCTGCTGTGCCCGCTTTTGTGCTTCAAATTCATCGGCGTGTTTCCAATGCTCGCCATATTCATCATATTTTTTCCTTTTTTCAGGGTCACTCAGCACCTCATTCGCTTCGTTGATAGCCTGAAATTTATCCTTGGCCGTAGGATCATTCGGGTTCAAATCAGGATGGTACTTGCGCGCCAACTTGCGGAACGCTTTCTTGATGTCATCCTGAGATGCCTTTTTGTCCACTCCAAGGACCTGATAGTAATCAATATAAGCCATAGTCTATTAGTTTTATTTTAAAATACCATAAACAAAGAACACGCCAATTTGTTTTATGCAACGCTAAAATAAGTAAACGAAAATTAAAAAGTTTCGTTCCGATAGATAATTGTATGATAAACAAATGTTTAATAGTTGCAAATAACTCATTTCACGTCTGCAAACATTTAAAATACTGTAAACGACCTCTAATATCATCTAATTATTCTTCCTAAATCTTCCTAAAATTGACGGAAAATGCTTTATTTGTAGTGAGGAAAACTTATTTTATTTATAATCCCCAACCTTAGATTAAAAACCCCCTATTATGAAAAGTAATTATTGGCTTCTAACGGTTATATTCGCTCTTGTTGCCTTGCCGGGCAAAGCAGACGAATGGATCAGAATCAACCAACTCGGCTATTTGCCACAATCCGTCAAAGTCGCTGTATTTATGAGCGAGGAAGGAACAAACGTAGAAAATTATTCATTGATTGATGCTTTCACCGGAAAAGTAGTGCGTACTTTCAACACAGTCAAGGCCACAGGTAGGATGGGAGGCATGAAGAGTACTTATCGGTTGAACTTCAGCGATTTCACAGAACCGGGCACGTATTATTTGAAAGCAGGCAAAACGACCTCTCCCCGTTTCCCCATCAACGCACAGGTCTACAACGGTACGGCAGACTACCTGCTGAACTACATGCGGCAGCAGCGTTGCGGCTATAATCCGTTTTTGAAAGACAGTTGCCACGTACACGATGGCTATATCGTTTATCATCCCACCAAAACCGGACAGCATATAGACGTCCGCGGAGGTTGGCACGACGCGACGGACTATCTGCAATACACCACCACGTCCGCCAACGCCATCTACCAGATGATGTTTGCCTATCAGGAAAACCCGGAATCATTCGGTGACGCGTATGATGCAGCCGGACATCCGGGAGCCAACGGCATACCCGACATCGTGGATGAAATCAAGTGGGGGCTGGACTGGCTGAACCGGATGAATCCTGCTCCGGGTGAGTTGTACAATCAGATAGCCGACGACCGCGACCATGCAGGAATGCGTCTGCCAAACAAAGACCATGTGGATTACGGTTACGGACCGGGCAAGGGGCGTCCCGTTTACTTTTGCAGTGGTGAACCGCAGGTACGCGGAAAGTTCAAGAACGCAACGACCGGAGTGGCAAGCACTGCCGGTAAGTTTGCCTCCTGCTTCGCTTTAGGCGCTAAAATATTGAAAGACTACTACCCTGAATTTGCAGCGGAAATCGGAGCCAAGGCTGATGCCGCCTATCAGGAAGGCGTCAAGAAACCGGGAGCATGCCAGACAGCCTCCGTCTTGTCTCCCTACATCTACGAAGAGGACAACTGGGTGGACGATATGGAACTGGGTGCCATGGAACTGTATAAGGCCACCGGTGACAACAAATACCTGGCTCAAGCCCTTGAATACGGACGCCGTGAGCCGGTGACTCCCTGGATGGGTGCCGACAGTGCACGCCATTACCAATGGTATCCATTCATGAACATGGGACACTACCATCTTGCCAAGGTAGACAATAGCCGCATCAGCAAGGAATTCATCCGCAATATGCGTACGGGCATCGAACGCACCTATGAGAAAGCCGTGGAAAGTCCTTTCCTGCACGGTATCCCCTATATCTGGTGTTCCAATAACCTGACTACCGCCATGCTGACCCAATGCCGGCTGTATCGTGAAACCACCGGTGATGATACATATGCCGAAATGGAAGCTTCCCTACGCGACTGGCTGTTCGGTTGCAATCCTTGGGGAACCAGCATGATTGTGGAACTTCCCCTTTATGGTGACTATCCCTCACAGCCACACTCCTCATTATTGAATGCAGGTGTAGGCAATACTACCGGCGGACTGGTGGACGGCCCCGTCTATCGTACCATCTTCGAAAGCCTGCGCGGTGTCAATATGACGGGAATACCCGGAACTCCCGGCCAGGACTACGAACGTTTCCAGCCGGACCTGATGGTATATCACGACGCTATCCACGACTATTCCACCAACGAACCCACCATGGACGGAACTGCCTGCCTCACCTACTATCTCTCTGCTATGCAGAAAGACGGGATGAAGCAAGCCGGTATCCAAAGTGACAAAAATGTATATGTGGATGGAGGCATCATCCGCACCGATCCCTCGAAAAAGCAAATCACTCTCGTATTCACTGCTGCCGACAAGGCGGACGGTGCCGATGCCATTATCAGCACGCTGAAGAAGCACGGCATCAAAGGCGGTTTCTTCTTCACCGGTGAGTTCTACGAGCTTTATCCTGATGTGGTGAAACGCCTGCTCGACGAAGGACATTATGTCGGCAGCCACAGCTATGGGCATTTGCTGTACATGCCTTGGGGAGCTCGTGATTCTCTGCTGGTCACCCGCGAAGAATTTGAGAATGATATGATGAAGAGCTACGAGACCCTCCGCAAAGCCGGTATCGAATATAAGGACGCTCCCGTCTATATCCCTCCTTACGAATATTACAACAAGGAAATATCCGCCTGGGCTAAGAATATGGGTATCCAGGTCATCAATTATACTCCCGGTACCATGAGTAATGGTGACTACACAACTCCGGACATGGGACAGAAATACCGGAGCAGCCAGTTTATCTACGACAAAATCATGGAGGTGGAAAAGAAGGAAGGCTTGAACGGGCATCTGATGCTGATACATTTCGGAACGGATGACCGCCGTACGGACAAGTTCTACAATGGTTATCTGGACAAGATGATTAAGACGCTGAAACGAAAAGGCTATACTTTTGTACCGGTTCGAGAAGCTGTCGGTATATAAACAAACTCTTAGAAAGGTTAGTTAAGAAGGTTATCATGCGAAGGTATTTAAGGTAAATATTCAATCGGTTTGTTTTCAGTAAACTTCTCCTTACCCCCAAGAGGGGAAGTTGTAAAGTAAGCTCCCGGCCTGTGAAGGTCGGGAGCTTTAAATTTTCTATAGAAGTCTTTTTACCGATTGCAGCAGTTCTTCAATATCTGCTTCCGTAGTGTCGAAAGATGTTACAAAACGGATTTCGTGGATGGCTTCATCCCAGAAGTAGAAGAAATAGTCCTTCAGCAGTTCGTTGATCACTGTGCGCGGCATCGTAAGGAAAAGCTGGTTGCTTTCCACCTTTTGCGTAAACTGTACGCCCGGCAACTCTTTCAGTCCTTCATAGAGAATCTTTGCCATACGGTTGGCATGTGTGGCATTCTTCAACCAAAGATCGTCTGTCAAATAAGCAGTGAACTGGCAGGACATATAGCGGAGTTTGGATGCAAGCTGTGCCGACTGCTTGCGTACAAAATAAGCCTCCTTTTTCAAGGCCGGATTAAAAACGATCACGCTTTCTCCCAGCATCAATCCGTTCTTTGTACCTCCGAAACTGAGAATATCTATTCCGCAATCCACAGTCAGTTCCCTGAATCCGAGCTTCAAGGCTGCACAGGCATTTGCCAGGCGGGCTCCGTCCATGTGGACATACATGCCATGCCGATGGGCCAGGTCCGTCAAAGCCCTAAGCTCATCCGGTTTATAGACAGTGCCCAACTCCGAACACTGTGAAATATAAATGGCACCGGGCTGTGAATGATGCTGCTCACCGAAGTGGCACAGATAAGGGCGAATCAAGTCGGGTGTCAACTTGCCGTCAGGAGTAGCAACCGGACGAATCTGACAACCTGTCATGCGGGCAGGAGCACCGCATTCGTCAACATAGATATGTGCAGTCTCTGCACAGATGATGGAGTTATAAGGGCGGGTACACAGTTGCAAAGCCACTGCATTACTGCCCGTACCATTGAATACGAACAGTGGTTCACAGTCCGGTGTAAACGCTTCCCTTATTTTACGGACGGCCTCCTCTGTCCAAGGATCGTCCCCATAACCGACAGCGTGGTCACGGTTGGCCTGGTTCAGTGCCTCCATTACCAGGGGATGCACACCGGAATTATTGTCTGAAGCAAAACTTCTCATGGTCATTCTGTTTTAATTCATCGATAAGCCATTTTTATTTAATCGTCACCATCGTTGCTCCAAACCCATACTCTTGGAACGAAGCATCCTGATGGCGGCAATTGGGAAATTTACGTTTCAACTCATCCAACAGCGCTTTGCGGAGTACGCCATCCCCCTTTCCATGAATAAAGACAATGCGCTGTTCACGCTTATTCTTGTACTGTTCCATCACTTCACGGAACTTATCCAGTTGGTAGCCTAATATTTCGCTGTTGCTCATGCCACGAGTGTCATCCAGCAGCTCACCGATGTGCAGGTCAATCTCAACAATTCCATTCTTGCCACCACGTTTGATGACCGTCTGCGGTTTGGATGGAGCATCCTCTGTCTTTTTCTGCATCAAAGCTTCCTTCAACTCCTCTGCCGAAACATAAACCTGTTTGGCAGGCTGATCATTCCGGACAATATCATACATTAATGCCGGGGTTTCAAAGAAATCCGTCTGCTGGAATGTATGCAGTTTATAGAACTTTACCATATCAATGCGCACTTCCACGCCGACCGGTGGCTTCATAGTGAACGACCGGTTATCCTTGAATGCAATCAGCTGTACCTTCACGCGCTCACGGTCGTTCAACTCGGACTTCTCGAATTCTTCCAATAGCAGTTTTGTATTCGGCTCTATCAAACCATGCGAACGGACTGTCCAGGACTTTCCTTCAGCACTCGAATAAGTGTAATACATATAATAGTTACTGTCGTTCACCAAATATGTATCGAAAGGTGTAGTGCTGACAGCCTTGATATCCTCCGGAACAAAAGCCAGAAAAACATTCAGGATATCCCCGCCTTTTATCTCAGGCTGGCGATAAACAGATATTTGTGGTTTCTCCAAACGGCCCGGTTGAGGCTCGGAAACATGTGAGGCTGCGGCAGATGTTTTTGCTGCAGTAGGAGCTGTACGTGCCTGCTGCTCTTCTGCTTTTTTCTTGTTGGCTGCCGCTTTTGCCACCGGGGTGGGAATATTATAATCATCTGTCTCTATCACCACACATTCGCTTACCGGCATCGGAATATCAAATCCATCGGCATCTTCCACCAACACAATGTTTTTCCCTTGGAATCCCGTTACAACACCGCCTCCAACTTCACTGAGGAAACGGACTTTATCTCCTATCTTCATAATCTTATCTTTATATATTGTTTTTCTTTACCTTTTGCCAATAAGACGGTGCAGCCTTGCTACTCTATTGGCCAAATCGCAGCCAAAGGAATTTGGCTGCGTTTCTTCCTGCAAAGTTAGGAATTATTTCCCTTATTCTTCAAATCTTCCCAAATATCCGTACCTTTGCAACCGATATAATAAAGAAAAAGCTATCATGAAAGAAGACCCCAGACATATCAGAATCAGCGAATTCAACTATCCGTTACCGGACGAACGCATTGCAAAGTTCCCACTCCCTGTACGTGACCGGTCCAAACTGCTGTTGTATCGTCACGGAGAAGTTTCAGAAGATAGATTTACTTCATTGCCGGAATATCTGCCGTCAGGAAGTCTGATGATATTCAACAATACCAAGGTCATCCAGGCACGCCTGCATTTCCGGAAAGAGACGGGAGCACTGATTGAAGTTTTCTGTCTGGAACCCATACTGCCCAATGATTATGCCTTGAATTTCCAGCAAACTGGGCATGTTGCTTGGCTTTGCATGGTCGGCAATTTAAAAAAATGGAAGGAAGGCATACTGAAACGTGAAATGACCGTGAAAGGCAAGCCACTCACCCTGACAGCCGAACGGGGTGAATGCCATGGAACCAGCCATTGGATAGATTTCCGTTGGAACAACCCGGAAGTGACTTTTGCCGATATCCTTGAAATGTTTGGTGAATTGCCCATCCCTCCCTATTTGAACCGGGAAACCCAAGAAAGTGATAAAGAGACTTACCAAACTGTCTACTCAAAAATCAAAGGCTCGGTTGCCGCTCCTACGGCAGGGTTGCATTTTACTCCGCACGTATTGGCTGCATTGCGCAATAAAGGGATAGAACTGGAAGAGTTGACGCTCCATGTAGGAGCAGGCACCTTCAAACCCGTGAAAAGTGAAGAAATAGAAGGGCACGAAATGCATACGGAATATATCTCAGTCTCGCGCAGCACATTGGAAAAACTCATAGCGCATGGCGGTAAGGCAGTAGCCGTAGGAACAACTTCCGTGCGTACGCTGGAAAGCCTTTATCACATCGGAGTCACTTTACTGAACAATCCCGAAGCTACGGAGGAAGATTTGCACGTCCGTCAATGGCAACCTTATGAAATGTCTGCTGAAGCTCCCGCAGCATCCGCAGTAGAGGCCCTGCAAGCCATTGTAACCTATCTTGATAGGCATCGTATGGAAACTTTGCATACCAGTACCCAAATCATCATTGCTCCGGGATATGAATACAGGATAGTGAAAGCTATGGTCACTAATTTCCACCAACCGCAAAGCACCTTGTTGCTGCTCGTATCAGCTTTTGTACACGGTGACTGGCGGAAGATTTATGACTATGCGCTGGCACATGATTTCCGTTTCCTGAGTTATGGGGATTCATCACTATTAATACCTTAAACACAATGAACCACGATAATAATCAAGAAATGTTCCCCCTTGTCGACGAACAAGGCAACATCGTAGGTGCCGCCACTCGCGGCGAATGCCATAACGGCAGCAAGCTGCTGCATCCGGTGATACATCTTCATGTGTTCAATTCCAAAGGTGAGCTATATTTGCAGAAACGTCCTGAATGGAAGGATATACAGCCCGGGAAGTGGGATACTTCCGTAGGCGGACATGTAGACTTGGGTGAAAGCGTAGAGACAGCCTTGAAACGGGAAGTTCGTGAAGAACTCGGCATCACGGATTTCACTCCCGAAACCATCATGCACTATGTATTCGAATCTGCCCGCGAACGGGAGCTTGTCTTCGTTCACAAAACGGTTTATGATGGAGAAATCCACCCCAGCGATGAACTGGATGGAGGACGTTTCTGGAGCATTGATGAGATTAAAGAAAACATGGGGAAGGGTGTGTTTACTCCGAACTTTGAAGGGGAGATAGAGAAAGTACTCAAATACATTTCACTTCCATAATATTAGTATTGTTTGTTTTCAAAAGACAAGCGGGTGTGTCAAGACTCTGACACACCCGCTATTATATTAATGTCTTTTCAAGCGGTTTACTTGCGATAGCTTTCCAGTTCTTCTGCCTTGAACTTACGGATGAAGTTGAAGTGCTTTTCCACTTCAGCTTCTGCATAGTTCACATATACAAGAGCTGATTTGCTGAACAGTTCGGGAGCTTTTGTCGCATCCTGGATGATGAGGTGCGACATGACACATACCGCTGCCATTTCATAGAGACGACGTGCCACGAAGTCCAGCAATTCCTGGTTCTGAGCCTCTTTCACCGCATTGGTGCAGGCTTCGAACTTATTGGTCATTTCCTTGATGCGATCCATCAACGGCTGCATTTCTTCGCTGCATGGCACTTGCTCGTAATCGCGCAGGGTAGCGGCATACGAACCGTTCGTCACATAGCGGATAGCGGCTACGGTCTGCAACTGGGTGGTACCTTCGTAAATGGAAGTGATACGTGCATCGCGGTAGATGCGTTGGCAAGCATATTCCAGCATGAAGCCCGAACCGCCGTGAATCTGGATACTGTCGTATGCATTCTGGTTGGCATATTCGGAGTTCATACCCTTTGCCAGCGGAGTGAAGGCATCGGCCAGTTTGGCATATTTCTTCTGTTCCTGGCG
>CAJJYX010000149.1 GCA_905197435.1 uncultured Bacteroides sp. | reverse complement strand
CTATCCGCCAGGCAGGATATGGCGGCACCAACCGTTATGAGCATCTGATGGATATGGCAAACTCGGACTTGGTAATCAATACCACCCAGAAGTTGGATATGATTAGCAAACAGCTCTATATCCAGTCCCGTTCCTTTGACGACGTGGTAGAGATGTGCAAGAACCATGACGAAATGTTGCGTTGCATTCCGGCCATCCAGCCCATTTCGAACAAGGACCTCAAGAAGACCGCTTCCGGTTACGGCACACGTATAGACCCTATCTATGGCACCACGAAGTTCCATGCAGGTATGGATTTCTCGGCCAATCCGGGTACGGATGTCTATGCCACGGGGGATGGAACAGTCATCAAAATGGGATGGGAGACGGGGTATGGCAATACGGTCATTATTGACCATGGCTTCGGTTACCAAACGTGGTATGCCCACCTGCGCGATTTCCGCACAAAACCGGGCAAGAAGGTGGTGCGTGGTGAGGTTATCGGCGGAGTAGGCAGCACGGGCAAGAGCACCGGCCCACATCTGCACTACGAGGTGCATGTGAAGGGGCAGGTAGTCAACCCTGTGAATTACTATTTTATGGATCTCAGCGCCGAGGATTATGACCGTATGATACAGCTGGCGGCAAATCACGGTAAGGTGTTCGACTGATCTGCCATTTACATTTTTTGTTTTCAAAATTGGTCAAAGGCAATGAGTAACTCGCTGCACCTCGCCTTCGCAGGGACAATCACCGCCTAAAATAACTTCGATACTCCGATGGTGTGACGCCAAGTTTCTTTTTTACATAACGGCAGAGATATGATACCGACGAAAAATTCATGTGGTCGGCAACCGATGCCAACGAGAGTTCGGGTTGCATAAGCAGACGGGATAATTCTCCCGTAACGAACCGGTCAATCCAATAAGTCGCAGGCTGTCCACTAACACTTTTGCTTATCTCCGAAAGGTAGTGCGGCGTAACGCAGAGGCGGTTTGCAAAATAGTCGAGGCTTCGATCCGAAATATAATCCCCGTCAAGCAACAAGTCTATAAATTCCCGCATCAGTGTTGCAGGCCTCGATGAGACCACCGCTTGTTCATTGGCACGGGCGTGGATATCATACAAGTCAAGCACATGTGCTTTGAGCAAAGCTCCGATCATCTCTTCCCTGAACAGATGCTTCCGATCGGCAAGCCTTTCACGCAAGCGTTCCATATCCTTCCAACACTTGTCAAAGTCCTCTGCAGCAAGCTTCATTACCGGGTTCTGCAACAACGAAAGATGACCGATAATGCCGTAATTGCTTCGGATGGCATGGGTGGTAATAAATGATTCGGCAAAACTCATAACAACAATCCGGCAGTCCTCCGATTGTGAAATGAAAGACACAAGCACTCCATTCGTGAGGATAACGTAATCTCCGGACGATACATCATAACGTGTACGGTGTAGTGTAAAACTCAGGTTGCCTCCAATACAAAGAATATGAACGACATACCCAATATGACTTGTGAAATCATAATCGGCAAGTGTGTCCGAGAAAAACAAGGAATCGGATTCGCTAACTTCCATACAGATTATATAATATTGTTTCTGCAAATGTAGGGAAATACCACGAAAAGTGAAAATTACCCATAGAATTTCATAATCATTATACCATCGATACGCCGTAAATTTGCAGCAGAAACCTAATAATGACGATATGAAGCAAGTAAGACTCAACAATGGTGTAATGATGCCGTCCATCGGATTCGGCGTCTACCTGATTCCTCAAAACGAAACCGAACGTGCCGTAACGGATGCTCTCGAAATCGGTTATCGCATGATTGACACTGCATCCTCCTATTTCAACGAGAAAGAAGTGGGCGATGCCGTCCGAAACAGCGGCATCAAGCGCGAAGAACTTTTCATAACAACAAAACTATGGGTACAGGATTATGAATACGACGACGCCCTCCGTGCATTCGAGAAGTCCATGAAACTGCTTGGGCTGGACTATCTTGACCTGTACCTACTGCACAAGCCCTATGGCAACTATTACTCCGCATGGCGGGCTGTGGAACGGTTATATAAAGAGGGACGCATCCGGGCCATCGGCGTGACGAGCTTCCCGGACGAACGCCTGCTCGATATGATGCTGCACAACGAAATCAAACCGATGGTCAATCAAATCGAAACCAACCCCATCCATCAACAGAAAGCATCCAATGCTTTTCTTTGCCGCGAGGGAATTCAACATGAGGCATGGGCTCCATTCGCTGAAGGGAAGGGCGATATTTTCAATCATCCGCTACTCAAGGCTATTTCAAAACAGCACAGGAAGAGCATAGGTCAGGTTATCCTGCGTTGGCTTAACCAGCGCAATGTGGTCGTAATTCCCAAGACCGTACACAAAGAACGTATGGCTGAAAATTTCGATATTTTCAATTTCACGCTCACTGATAAGGAAATGAGTATTATAAGCGAGCTTGACACCGGAGCGAGTTTGATTTACGACGCGGCTGATCTTCCGACTGTCAGATTTATCAGTACCCATAAGATACACGATTGATATGAATAAAACATTATTAATCCCTTGCGTACTGCATGCAAGGGTTAACAAGATAATCAAGTAAAATGACGATATACATGAAGAAAATAATTTTATTACTTGCATTGACATTTCTTGGTGTAATGTCGTACGCACAACAAGTAGAAGAACCGATTGTTTTGAGAACGATGGGCAGTTTCCTTTTCGGCGGTAAGGTTACGCCGAGCGCAGACGGGGCAACCTTTCACGGTGATCATGGTTATGCACAATTCTACGTTCCACAGAACTCACGGACTTACCCCATCATTATGTGGCATGGCATTGGGCAATCGGGACGCTCCTACGAAATGACACCCGACGGACGCGAAGGATACATGGCTATCCTACCACGTCGTAACTGGTCGGTTTATATCATCGACCAGCCTCGCCGGGGGCGGGCAGGTTACACCACCTCAAAGGTCGATACACGGTTAGCTCCTCCCACAATTCTGAGTGAAAGAGCCGTTTGGGAAGCATTCAGAAACGGAACTTGGCGTAAAGGAGCCGAACGGACCTTCTTTGACACCCTACTATTCCCGAAGGATTCAGTATCTATCGACCAATTCTTTCGCCAACAGACTCCCGATACCGGAGAGGAACCACGCAGCAAAGAACACCGCGATTTCATGGGTAGGACAATGGCTGAACTTTTTAAACAGACCGGGCCTTCCGTTCTCATTACTCATTCTAACAGCGGGCAATACGGTTGGGCAACTGCAATGACTGCCCCGGAATCAGTCAAGGCCATTGTTGCTTACGAACCGGGAGCGTGC
This sequence comes from uncultured Bacteroides sp., assembly GCA_905197435.1. Taxonomy (GTDB): domain Bacteria; phylum Bacteroidota; class Bacteroidia; order Bacteroidales; family Bacteroidaceae; genus Bacteroides. Next base: position 4,857 of record CAJJYX010000149.1, on the reverse strand, counting down.
GCCTTTCCACAAAATGATTGTCCCACTGACCTGGAGGCATCCGAGATTGCTCTATGCAACGAGACGCAAGCTCCACAGATCGTATCGGATGAGGATTTTCAAAAATTGACCCGGATGCCCATCATTATCGTGTTCGGAGATAATGTGGCAACGGAAAAGTCTGACAATTTCAACAGCGAAGTATGGCGTGTGGCTAAAAAACGTGCCCGCCAATTTATTGAGACGGTCAATCGCCATGGAGGCGATGCAACCCTGCTCACCCTTCCCGAAATAGGTATACATGGCAATACTCATGCACCATTTGCCGACCTTAACAACCTCGAAATCGCCGATTTGCTCGAACGATTCCTGCAGGAAAAAGGACTTGCCGGATACAAGAGTCCACACATCGGACCGAAAATCATAAAGGCAAACGTCAAACAACTTCCAAAATAAAACAATTAATGAGGAGTGAAGAAAAGATGCTTCACTACGTTTTGCATGACAGAATGAGATGCCTGTCTGATTTTGATACACACATCATTCAGACAGGCACACTTACATCACTCAGACAGATCACAACAGTTTTTTATCCTGAGCAAAGGCAGCTAATTAATCCGAAACTCGAGGTCCGGCCGTTCTTTCAAATAAGTGATAAGATCACGCCCCACAGAAAGCTTTACTGGGCGGGAAATCAAATCGACCGTCATCTTGCTTTCCGGGTCACTGACCTTGAAATAAAGTTCCGTATTGCCCGGCCGTTCCTTAGTCAATTCGGCAAGCTCGGTTATCAAAGCTTTGTTCAGCACACTCAACGGAATGAGAATGGTTATTTTCTCAATCAGCTTTTCCTTGACGTCGGGCAGAAGTTCCATAGAAGTTATCTTCAGTTCCAGCTCATCCTGCCGCCATTGCTTTGGCTGGCAACGGGCTTTAATGAAAAGGAAAGTACGCTCACCCAGATATCCCTGATAGGTCACCCAATCATTTCCGAAGAAAGGAAGTTCCGCCGAACCGGAATAGTCTTCAATCTTGGCAATGCCGTAGGGATTTCCGTTCTTGCTGATGCCACGGCGCACGGCAGTTACGATGCCGCCCATTGTTATTTCGCGTCCCACAAGTGCCGCTTTATCTTCCAGCTCTGCCATGCGAGTGTTGCAAACATGTTCCAGAACAACAGAATATTCATCCAACGGGTGTGCCGAAAGATAAATACCCACCAAATCGCGTTCCCGGTTCAAACGGTCAAGGTCGCTCCACCGTTCCGCCACCGGTATTTCCGGAGTGGCAATATCCACTACATTCTCACCGCCGAACAAGGAGTTTGCAGCAGCAGCCTGATCCGCTTGGTAACGGTTGCCATAGCGCACCAATGTTTCGAGGAAAACCTCATTCTTAGAGTTCACGGCAAAATATTGCTCGCGCTTCAGTTCGGGGAAACTGTCAAATCCTCCTGCCAAAGCAAGGCATTCCAGATTTTTCTTGTTGCAGGCTGTCAGATTGACACGCTGCACAAAATCAAATATCCCTTTGAAAGGTCCGTTCTTCTCGCGTTCCTCCATGATGCTATGCACAGCCCCTTCACCTACTCCTTTCACCGCACCAAGGCCAAAACGGATGTTACCTTCCTTATTCACTGTGAATTTCAGGTTACTTTCATTTACATCCGGTCCCAATGTATTGATGCCCATTGCCTTGCATTCGTCCATCAGTTTAGTGATATCGGTAATGTTTGCCAAACTTCGGCTCATGACTGCTGCCATGTATTCGGCCGGATAATTGGCTTTGAGGAAAGCCGTCTGGTAGGCTACCCATGAATAGCAGGTGGCATGTGACTTGTTGAAAGCGTAGGACGCGAACTTTTCCCAGTCAGCCCAAATCTTCTCAAGCACTTTCGGATCATGACCGTTCTTTTGTCCGCCCGAAATGAATTTCGGTTTCATGTGGTCCAGCTTGTCACGCAATTTCTTACCCATCGCTTTACGCAAAGCATCAGACTCACCACGGGTAAAATCAGCCAGCAAGCGTGACAAAAGCATGACCTGCTCTTGATACACCGTAATGCCGTAGGTATCTTTCAGATACTTCTCCATGACGGGGATATCATATTCAATGGGCTTACGTCCCCACTTACGGTCAATGAAATCGGGGATATAGTCCATAGGTCCCGGACGGTAAAGGGCATTCATGGCAATCAAGTCTTCGAAAGTGCTCGGCTGCAATTCGCGCAAGTACTTCTGCATACCTGCCGATTCAAATTGGAATGTACCGATGGTGCGCCCGTCACAATAGAGTTTATAGGTAGCGGGGTCGGAAATGGATATCTTGTCGATGTCAAGTTCCACACCGCGGTGCATACGTATATTGGCAACAGCCTCCTTGATGATGGACAAGGTCTTCAATCCAAGGAAGTCCATCTTGATTAGTCCCGTATCTTCAATGACGGAACCTTCGTATTGGGTGACAAGCATCTTCTCGCCCGTCTCCTTATCATCCGCCGTACTTACGGGTACCCAGTCCGTGATGTCGTCACGGCAAATAATGGTACCGCAGGCATGTACACCCGTACCGCGCACATTGCCTTCCAGCATCTTGGCATATTTCATCGTATCGCGCACCAGCGGATCGGGCGAAGCCTCCGCAGCCTGCAATTCGGGCACGTATGCAATGGCATTCGTCAGGTTGAGCTTCTTGTCGGGAATCTTATCCGGCACGAGCTTGCACAGACGGTCAGACTCGCTCAAAGGCAGTTTCTGTACACGCGCCACGTCCTTGATGGCCATCTTGGTCGCCATTGTGCCATACGTAATGATGTGCGCCACTTTCTCTTGCCCGTACTTCTCCGTCACCCAACGCAGCACTTCCCCACGTCCGTCATCATCGAAGTCCACATCAATATCAGGCAAAGAAATACGGTCGGGATTCAAGAAACGCTCAAACAGAAGGTCGTATTGAATAGGGTCTATTTTTGTGATGCCCAAGCAATAAGCCACCGCCGAACCGGCAGCCGAGCCACGTCCCGGCCCTACCGAAACGCCCAACTTTGTACGGGCGGCATTGATAAAGTCCTGCACAATCAAGAAGTATCCCGGGAAACCCATCGTCTTCATGATGTACAGTTCAAAGACCAGACGTTCCTTCACCTCGTCAGATAAGGGATCGCCATACAGTTTCTTGGCACCGTCGAATGCCAACTTTGCCAGATAGTCGGCTTCCAACTTGATACGGTATAGTTTTTCATAGCCTCCCAGACGCTTGATCTTGGCATTGGCGGCATCCTCATCCAACACGACTTTACCGTTTTCATCCCGGGTAAACTCGTCAAACAAATCCTTTTCGGTGTACTTCTGCCGATAGACCTCTTCCGTCCCGAAATCTTCCGGGATAGCAAAAGTAGGCATAATGGGTGCATGGTCGATAGAATAGTATTCCACCTTGTCCAAAATTTCCAACGTATTGGACAAGGCTTCGGGAACATCCTCAAACAAGGCATTCATCTCAGCCTTTGTCTTCATCCATTCCTGCTTGGTATAAAGCATTCGGGTAGGGTCATCAAGGTCTTTACCGGTGCTCAGACAAATCAGCCGGTCGTGTGCCTCGGCGTTTTCTTCGTCTACAAAATGTACGTCGTTGGAGCAGATGACCTTGATATTATACTTCTTGGCAAATTCCAGCAGTTTGGCATTCGCCTTCTGCTGAAGCGGATAGGCTTCATGGTTGGCGCGGGGAACAGTGGCCTTGTGGCGTTGAAGTTCCAGATAGTAATCATCGCCAAACAAATTCTTATACCATCGTACGGCCTCTTCCGCCTCTTCCAGTTGGTCATTGATAATCTTTTTAGGAACTTCGCCACCAATACATGCCGAACAGACAATCAGTCCCTCATGATACTTTTCCAGTTCATTGCGGTCTGTACGCGGGCGCATATAGTATCCCTTTGTCCAGGCATGTGATACAAGTTTTATCAAATTGTGATACCCTTTTTCATTCTTCGCCAACACAATCAGGTGATATCCGCTCTGATCCGCCTTTCCTTCCTTCTTATCCATGGTTCGGCGGGCCACATACATCTCGCAACCCACAACCGGCTTGAACAATTTGTTTTCCGCTTCTGCCATCTTGGCACGGCAATCAGCAATCTCCGCCTCCTTGTCTTCACACTCTATCTCGCCGTTTTCGATAGCGGCAATCCTCTTTTTGAGGTCCTTTATCTCCCCTTTCGGCCCACTGTTTTTCTTGTTGACATAGTTGGTGAACTCCTTGATGCCGAACATATTTCCATGGTCGGTCACAGCTATGCCTTTCATACCATCCTTCATGGCCTTGTCAACCAGCTTGCTGACACTTGCCTGACCATCCAGAAGAGAGTATTGGGTATGGACATGTAAATGAACAAAATCTTGCATATATATCCTTTCTATTGAGAGCCTAAAATTACAACCTCTATCACAGCTAACAAAAATATTTCCCGAAAAGTTATCAACATACGCATTTCTCTCTCCAAATCCTTGTTAGATTTTCAAAATAAGCCTATTTTTGCAGATGATTTCTATCTAAAATAGCAAATACGATATACATGGGCCGATTAAAAAGATTAAAAAAAATACGCATACACCGTGAAGGAACACATACATTGGCAGGTAGTCTGGCTTTGATCCTGGCTGTCAACGTCGCCCTTTATTTCGGATTGGAATGCAAGGTTCCCTTTTATGTAGCAGCAGTCATCAGTCTCATAGTATATGGAATACTCGTGAACTTCTTCCGCTGCCCCATCCGTCTGTTCGGACAGGAGACGGAAAAAGTCGTGGTGGCTCCTGCCGACGGTAAAATCGTAGTGGTGGAGGAAGTGGAGGAAAACGAATATTTCCACGACCGCCG
>CAJJYX010000148.1 GCA_905197435.1 uncultured Bacteroides sp. | reverse complement strand
AGGAAGGACTCTTGCAAGAACTGAAATCAACAATATCTGCAACCAGGCGAACGAATAAGAACAATGGGCAATACGTCTCACAGATAGCTATTGCCAAGAACGGCGGACAGCCCACGGTTGTTTCTAAAGGTAGTATTGCTTTTGATAAGTCGTTTGAAACATATCTCAATGTCGGGAATTATAAGGTGGAATTCAAGATGGGAAAAACCTCGAAAGAGGTCAAAACCTATACATTGGCATACGATGTGGCAGAAATAGCTCAAGATGAGACGCTTGAATTGTTCTCGGATTATGATTTTGTGAAAGCCGACTAAATTATCGGGGAATCGTATGATAAGAGTGTACTGAAAACCGGTGAAGGGTTTCAGTGCACTCTTTCTCTTTTACAAACTATTTTAGATTTTCCTTGACTCGATTTAACCGATTGAGGAATAACTAATTTTTCAAACAACCCAGGGACTTACGCAAGATAGGAAATCGTTTTATTATGTGCCCGATAGAAAATACACTCATTAGAATTCCAATCTTATAGTGCCATAACCCTATTGGGGAATTTGCTCCTTCTACATAGAACAATATAATGCCTGTTATGGCAACAAATGTAAACATAGCGGATAACCATATCGTAACTTTGCTTCTCTTTTCTATTCCTCTGCTGAAGATACCTTTGTACCAATTCCAATGGGTGGTTATGTGGAATATGGTAACGACAAGAAATAATATACTCGCTATTACATGGAACACAGCCCAATCATGCCATATTTCATGGATGTGGCCATGCCCTGCAATATGTAATTTTATGCCTGTGTATGCAGTAAGGGCAAACAACAATGTCAAAGCCCAGTCTATCATAAAAATACGCTTCATAATATTACCCTTTGTGAGATTGGATTGCATTTTTGTCCTGCTGTCTCCAATTTCGTTATAATTATTCAATGATTTTGTTTTGCAGATGCAAAGGTCGCCATTCCAATTGGTAGCAGACGATAACAATTGTAAAGAAACGAAGCCTAACGGCGATTTCTGATGCGGGACAGGGAAACAGGGGTAATGCCGAGATAAGAAGCGATGTAATGTTGTGGGACACGTTGAATGATATTCGGATATTTTTTCAGTAACTCCTCATATCGCTGTTGCGGAGTATCTTTTATCCGTGACAGGAATAATTGTTGGTAAACGCGGAAGCGGTCTATGAGTTTTTCTTCATATACTTGTCTTAGTGATGGCATTTGCTCAATAAAATTATAGAGCACATCTCTTTTTATCACTGACACTTCTGTAGGCTCAATGCTTTCCAATGAAAAAAGACTTGGCTTACGTTTATATAGGCTGTCGAATGATGCAACAAAATCTCCTTCAAAGAAAAATTGGAAAGTTATATCTTTCCCCTCATTGTAGAAAAAAAGGCGTAGACAGCCTTTGCGGATTAGATATAGTTTATCGGCAATCTTGCCTTCTTCCAATAATATTGTTTTGGGAGGAATGGACAGATTGTCATCCTTTATCAGAGATTCAAATGAATTATTCAAATGATTGACCTTTACCATAATGCAAAGTTAGCTTTTTTTTTAATACGCGGTAAGGCAAGTCTGTATTTTCATTTCCCTGTCCTATGCCTCGTTATTCTTGCCGATGCCCTGTCTGCTTTCTTTCAGAGCAAGCGGTATGTGCCCGATGTCATTCAATGATTACTTTTCAGCCCTATTCGGAAACAAATGATACCGTTGCAGATAACATGTCATCGGTGTGTTTCCTGTCTTTTCCGCTACTTTTGCTCCTACTGGTTTAACTATTATTTAATACGTAAAGATATGATGAAGAATACCATTAAAAGATTCCAAATTTACCTGGTGCTGTCGGCACTGTTCTTTTCTTCTTTCGTTGCTTCATGTTCCAGCAATGATGATACTGCAACTCCGGAAATAACGATTCCCGAGAATATTCTGACGAATGGGATGACTTTCTCCAAAACCGGAGGAACAAGTACGCTGAACATCAAGTCGAACGTTGCGTTGGAAGTTACCAGCAGTGCACCGGAGTGGTGTAAAGTTACTGCCGGAAGCTCTGCCTCGAGTAGTATTTTGAAGTATGCTATTACGGTAGAATCCAATACGGACACGTATGGCCGTGAAGCCGGGGTGACGGTGAAAGCCGGAGGCAGGGAAGTAGGGAGTTTCGCAGTGAAACAGACGGCTGCGGACGGACTAATCATAGCCAACTCCGCCTCTTTCGACCTTCCTGCGACGGGAGGAGATGTTTCTGTGGTAGTGGAAACCAATGGTGATGTACAAGTTATTCCCGATGTTTCCTGGATAAAGCCGGTCAATACTCGTGCCATGGAAAGCAAAATTTTCAAGTTTACCGTCTCTTCAAATCCTCTGGAGGCGCGCGAAGGGCATATCACTTTTATTTTGGGAAGCCTGACGGAAACAGTCACGGTAAAGCAGGCTGCGGGTGAGACCGGTAGTATGGCCGGTGATGCCAAAACGCTTGCCGCCAAGATGTACGCAGGCATCAACATTGGAAATACAATGGAGGTCCCGGGCGGTGAAACGGGTTGGGGGAATCCCAAAGTAAGTAAGGCATATATCGACGGATTGAAAACGTTGGGATTCAATGCTGTACGCATTCCTTGCGCTTGGGATTCGCATATTGTTGACCGGACTACCTGTGAGATAGATGCTGCATGGCTTGACCGTGTGAGCGAAGTCGTGGGTTATTGTGCAACCAATGACATGTATGCCATTGTCAATATCCATTGGGATGGCGGCTGGCTCGAAGACCACATACTTGGCGGATTCAATGAAGAGATAGATGCCAAACAGAAAACTTTGTGGACACAGATTGCCAATAAACTAAACGGTTATGACGAGCATCTGCTTTTTGCCGGATGCAATGAACCGGGTATGAACGAGACCAGTGCAAGTGGCAAATTTGAGAATCCGGAGGATATTGAAACAGTCATGAAGTACGAGCAGACCTTTGTAGATGCCGTGCGTGCCACCGGAGGAAACAATGCCCTTCGTTGCCTCATTGTGCAAGCACCGGGTACGAGGACCAGTGATGCGACAGCCGGTGTTTATGCCTTGCCGAAGGACGGTGTACAGAACCGTCTGATCGTAGAGGTGCATTTCTATGAGCCTTATAATTTCTGTCTGATGGAGGAAGATGCGAGCTGGGGGAATACATTCTGGTATTGGGGCGTTGCAAACCATGTAGATGGTTCGCAGCATAATACTACTTGGGGCGAGGAGGCACATGTGAAAGAACAGTTCCAGTTGATGAAGACTCATTTCGTGGACAAAGGTTGTCCGGTGATTATAGGTGAATACAGCGCCATGAAGCGTACTGTCAGTGAGAATCAGGAGATGCACGACAAGAGCCGTTCCTATTGGAATGAGGTGGTCACCCGCGAGGCGAAAAACCACGGTTGTGTCCCCTTCTATTGGGAAACCGGCGGTGACATGAACCGCGGTACGGGTAAGGTGAAGGAAGCTTATGCCATTGAGGGCATCATGAAAGGAGCTGCAGCAGGTAAATACCCTTACTGATAAGGTGTTGGATAGAATAAAAGACTGTAAAAGACTTGTCTTTCCTTGCTTTTCTGTCTGTTTTTCGCTTCATTTGCAATAAAAACAACTTCCCTTAGATCTGATAGTATGAAAAGACTGCAACTTCTGCTTTTGTGGGTATGGGCGATATGTTTTTCTGCTGCTCCACACGGCTACATGTTTAAGCATTTGGAAGTGAAGGACGGGCTTTCCAATAATCAGGTCAATTCCATTTATAAAGATTCAAACGGATTCATGTGGTTTGGCACAGCCTCCGGGCTGAACCGCTATGATGGTTACGATATCAGGATTTATCGTAGCCAGAAGGATGACGGGAAATCTCTCCCCGATAGTTATATAGAAGATATTCAAGAAGATGCATCCGGAAATTTGTGGATACGTACAGGAGCCGGTTATGCCATTTACAACTCGGTTTCCGATGTCTTCGACCGTAATGTGGAAGCCTGGATGTGGAATGTCGGTCTAACCGGGAATCCTTCATTTATCTATATTGATAAGGAAAAGACTTTTTGGATATCCATCTACGGTAAAGGTGTTTACAGATATAGAGAGGGACAGAAAAATGCCGTAGCAGTGAAAGACCCGGATGAACTGTTTGCAAAAGCCGAAGTGTCTGACATGAAGGAATGCGGCGAAGGAATCCTGTTGGTCCTGAACAATGGTGTCCTGGCTTGTATAGATGAGGACAAGCAATGTATCAGGTGGATCAATCCGGACATTGCCAAAGATTGCAGGGAGGTAAAGAATGCTGCCTTTGATTTGTATGTCGACCATAGTGGGCGGGTATGGATATTCAGTGTGGAGGGTATGTGGATTTATAGCCTCTCCCGGAAGGCTTGGGAACAGCGCTCTCCACGAACGGACACTTACAATGCCGTACGTGCAGTGGCACAGGATAAATACGGATGCGTATGGGTAGGCAGGAATCAGGATGGCGTTGAATTGATAGAACCGACAGGACGGAAAGTCCGTCTGGCGAATGATCCCAATAACGGGCGTACATTGTCCAACAATACGATAACGGCTCTCTGTGAAGATGAGACCGGTACGATGTGGGTGGGCACCTACAAGAAGGGTGTCTCTTTCTATAATGAAAGTATCTTCAAGTTCGGCATTGCCGATGTGGGCGACATTAATTGTGTGGAAGACGGAGGCGGTGATATCGTATGGCTGGGGACCAATGATCGCGGGTTGGTTCGCTGGAATAGCGTGACAGATGAGCGTATGACCTTTTCGCATACGGCAGATCCCCGTTCAATATCGAGTGATGTCATTGTCTGCCTTCTCCGGGACAGTAGCGGCAGAGTGTGGGCAGGCACTTTTTGGGGCGGACTGAATTGCTATGACGGAAACCGCTTTATCCATTACCGGGCTTGTAAGGGAGGTGGAAACTCTTTGGTATACGACAATGTATGGGCCTTGGCGGAAGATGCGGACAAAAATATCTGGATCGGTACGTTGGGAGGAGGATTGCAATGCCTGAATCCTCAGACGGGAATATTTACCACTTATTCTACAAGTAATTCAAACCTTGTGTCAGACTATATCTCATCCCTCTGCATCAGCCGTGACAATACTCTGGTTATCGGTACTTCGGCAGGGATGGCTTTCATGGACCTGAGAACCGGTGAGATTACAAATTTTGCAGGAACAAAGTCGGGTAAGGCAAGGCTTTCCAACCAAAACATAAACCAAGTTTACGAAGACAGTCGCGGTTTGCTGTGGATAGCAACGCGTGAAGGCTTGAATGTATATGACAACAAACGGGATGAATTGTACGAGGTGCCAATCAAGCCTGATTTCTTCAAACTTCTGATATTGGGTGTTGCGGAAGATGAAAACAACAGTATATGGGTCAGTACCGGTGGAGAACTGATAAATGTGGTGTTGTCCGTTGACAGCAAGACGGAGCATCCCGTGTTTCGTTGCTATGCCTACAACGACAAAGACGGGTTGCAGAGTTGTGATTTCAACCAGCGCTCTCTCAAACGTCTGCATACGGGTGAGATTGTGGTGGGAGGCTTGTATGGGCTGAATCGCTTCCGACCGGACAACATAAAGTACAACCGTACGTTGCCCAAGGTTATGTTTACCGGTTTCCAGTTGTTCAATGAAGACGTGAAGGTAGGCGGGGAATATGCAGGGCGTGTCATATTGAAGGAGGCCCTGAATGAAACCGGGGAAGTCGTGCTGGGTTATGAACAGAATGTATTTACGGTACTGTTTGCCTCGGATAATTTCGTGTTGCCCGAGAAAACGCGGTATTTCTATAAACTGGAAGGATTTAATGAGAACTGGCTGACGAGTATGTCCGATATGCATCGTGTTACCTATACCAATCTGGCTTCTGGGACTTATACCCTAAGGGTGAAGGCTACAAACAGTGACGGATATGCGGGTACTGAAGAGGCTTTCCTGAAGATTGTCATCCTTCCGCCTTTTTGGATGACTCCGTGGGCATATATTGTTTATGCCCTTCTGATTGCAGGAGCCGTCTTCCTTTCGCTCTATGCCGTACAACGGAGGGAACGCAATAAATTCAAAATCCGCCAGATAGAGGAAGATGCGAAGAAGAAGGATGAGTTGAGCCAGATGAAGTTCCGCTTCTTTACGAATGTCAGCCATGAGTTGCGTACGCCGCTTACGCTGATTATATCACCGATGGAAAGTATGATGAAGGAGATTACGGACGAAAAGCTGCATGGCAAGTTGCAACTGATGTACCGCAATGCACAGCGATTGTTGAATCTGGTCAACCAGTTGCTCGATTTCCGTAAGAATGAGATGGCAGGGCTGCATCTGACTTTGTCCGAGGGGGATATTGTGGCATATGTGCGCAGTATCTGTACTTCTTTCTTGATGCTTTCCGAAAAGAAACATGTGCATCTGACATTCTTTTCGGCCATGGAATCATTGAATATGTCATTCGACGAGGATAAGACAGGCAAGGTTGTGATGAATCTTTTGTCCAATGCTTTCAAGTTCACCCCGGAAGGGGGACGTGTGGATGTGGCGTTGGAAATGTCGAAAGAGACTCCCGGGAGATTGCTGATAAAGGTCTCGGATACGGGTGTCGGCATCAGGGATGAAGACAAGGAACGTGTTTTTGAACGTTTCTATCAGGTGGAGCAGGAAGAGCCGGGACACCAGTCAACGGGTAGCGGTATTGGCTTGAGCCTGGTACGCGATTTTGTGGCACTGCATGAGGGCACGGTACACGTCGTTGATAATGTGGGTTCCGGTAGTGTGTTCCAGATTGAGCTTCCGGTTAAACATGTGCCGGGTATGGAAGAAGAACCGCTTTCGGATGACCTTCCGCACGATATGGAGGAAGGCCGTGAAGGTGAAAAAGAAAAGCCGTTGGCCTTGGTTGTGGACGATAATGAAGATTTGGTTGCCTTCATGAAAGACAGCCTGAGCTTGTATTTCCGTATACAGTCAGCCTCCAATGGCAGGGAAGCTTGGCAGAAAGTGCCGGAACTGATGCCGGATATTATAGTCAGTGACGTAATGATGCCCGAGATGGATGGAAATGAATTGTGCCGTCGGGTAAAGACCGATAAACGCACGAGTGACATTCCGATGATATTGCTCACTGCCCGGCAGGCTGTGGAAGATAAATTGGAGGGGCTGACCATCGGCGCGGATGATTATGTGACGAAACCTTTCAATGTGGAAATCCTGATTCTGCGTATGCGCAAGCTGATTGACTTGAGCAAGAGACGCAAAACAAAGTCGCTCATCGACCCCGAACCAAGTGAGATAGCCATTACTTCGTTGGACGAAAAGCTGGTGGAGAATGCCATCAAATATGTGGAGGCGAACATTGCCCGGTGTGATTTGTCTGTAGAGGAATTGAGCCGGGGATTGGGTATGAGCCGGGTGCATCTTTACAAGAAACTCTTGCAGATAACCGGTAAGACTCCTATTGAATTTATCCGTGTCATCCGTCTGAAAAGAGCGGCACAGATGCTGCGCGAAAGTCAGCAAAATGTATCGGAGATAGCGTATCAGTTGGGCTTCAACAACCCCAAGTATTTCAGTAAATATTTTAAGGATGAGTTTGGTGTTTTGCCCTCTGTTTATCAGGAAAGAGAAGGCAGATAACAAAAAATACCCCTTACAGAAACATATTGTCTTTTAAGGGAATCAAAAGTGCCCTTTTGTTTCAACATCGGGAGGACTCGTTTTTGGAGGAAACTTTCTATTTTTACCTCGGAGAAAATTCACATTAAAAACAATAATATGAGATTGAAAAACACTTCAGTTTATTTGCTTGCCGGATGGATGCTCGCCGCATGTTCCGGAGGCGGATTCGAGAAAACCGGGAACGGTGTTGTTGTGGAAGTCAGGCAGCAGCGGCCGACGGATGTGCGTAAAGTAAGGTTGGAAGTAATGGGTGAGAAGCTCATTCATGTATCGGCTACTCCTGAGAAGGAATTTTCAAAGGAGCAGAGTCTCATTGTTATTCCTCAGAAAAGCAAGACCGGTTTTAAGGTCGAGGAACAAGGTGATGAAGTTGCTGTCAAAGCCCTTGATAACTATATCAATTATTTGAAAGAAGGTATACTTAATTATTGTAATATATTTAGACCTGAATTGATTATATTAGGTGG
>CAJJYX010000147.1 GCA_905197435.1 uncultured Bacteroides sp. | reverse complement strand
TTCGTAATCATTACCGCCTGCGCGGTTTCATAGCCGATGAACCGGAACTGATCAACAAGGTGATGATGGGGGTTAAGGTTTTCCCTAATGATGACACGTTGATTGAGAATCTGGATGACCGGGATGTGCATACCATTATCATTTCTCCTGCAAAAATGGAAGCGCTCAAACATTCTGATATGGCAGACCGCCTGTTGGCACATAACATAAAGCTGATGACGGCTCCTCCATTGAGCGAGTGGAACAATCAATTTCTGGATCGTACCCAGCTGAAAGAAATTCAAATAGAGGATTTGCTGCAACGTAATCCTATCGAAATTGATATTCACAAAGTTGCTTCTCATTTGGAAGGCAAGCGAGTGATGATTACAGGTGCTGCCGGGTCTATCGGTAGTGAGATTATGCGTCAGGTGGCTTCTTTCAATCCTTATAAACTGATTCTTGTGGACCAGGCTGAAACTCCTTTGCATGATATCCGTCTGGAGTTGCAAGACCGTTGGAGGGATATTGATGCCGAGACTATCATTGCCGATATTTCCAATGTGACGCGTATGGAGGAAATCTTCAGACGTTACAAGCCTCAGTACATTTTCCATGCGGCAGCCTACAAGCATGTGCCGATGATGGAGGACAATGTGTCCGAGTCTATTCAGGTAAATGTTTACGGTACGAGAACGGTTGCCGACTTGGCTGTGAAGTATGGTGCGGAGAAGTTTGTGATGATTTCTACGGATAAGGCTGTGAATCCTACTAATGTGATGGGATGCTCCAAGCGTATTTGTGAGATATATGTGCAGTCACTGGCAAAGAAATTGCTGGCAGAGGGCGGACATGTCACTCAGTTCATCACTACGCGTTTTGGTAATGTGCTGGGTTCGAATGGTTCGGTGATTCCTCGTTTTCGCGATCAGATACAGCGTGGAGGCCCTGTGACTGTGACGCATCCTGAAATTATACGCTATTTTATGACTATCCCCGAAGCCTGTCGTTTGGTACTTGAAGCCGGAAGCATGGGAAATGGGGGAGAGATCTATATTTTCGATATGGGTAAGCCGGTGCGTATTGTGGACTTGGCCAAGCGAATGATCAGCCTTTCCGGGCGTACGGATGTCAAGATAGAATTTACGGGTTTGCGTCATGGTGAGAAGTTGTACGAGGAGTTGCTGAATGTCAAAGAACTTACTAAGCCCACTTATCATGAAAAAATTATGATTGCTACTGTGCGCGAGTACGACTATGATGAAGTGAATGAGCGTATCCAGAAGTTGATTGATGTCAGCTATACTTATGATCAGATGAAAATCGTAGCTGCCATGAAGGATATCGTTCCCGAATTTGTCAGCAAGAATTCTTGTTTTGAAGTGTTGGATAAGAAGAAATGAAGATAAAAAAGGATTTGAATTAACGAGGTTATGAATTAAAAAACGGATGATGCGTTCATTGAAGATGCATCATCCGTTTTTTTATGGTATCAACTCCTTTTTATTTGTGTGATGAAAAGTATTTCAGGAATTGTGTACGTTCAAATGTATTTACACCATTCAGGTCGCTGACATTCAGCATGCCTTTGAACTGATTGATATTTTCCATTCCTTTGCGGTCCATCCATGTGTTCAGGAAGCGGGTGTATTCACTAATGACAGCATAGGAATTCAGATAGAGTGCGCTGCATAGTTCTACTGCCGAAGCACCTGCCAGGATAGCTTTCACTACTCCTTCGGGAGCATGTATGCCGCCCGATGCTGCATAGTCCAGCTTGTTGACTGCTGCGGAGGCAATGCCTATCCAGCGTAAAGACTTGGACAAGTCTGCATCTGTACTGAATACGTTTCCGGCGCTTTGGGCCATTTTCTCAATATCAATGTCCGGTTGGTAGAAACGGTTGAACATTACCACTGCCGCTACCCCGTTGGCATAAAGCTGGTCGATAAGAGCTATCGGATTGGTAAGGTTGTCTCCCAATTTCATGATAACAGGGATGTTTACTGTTTTTTTGATGTGGCTCAGAATGTCGATGTGGCGTTGCTCGAAGGTTCCATATGTATACTGTACATCCGTCTGCAGTGCAAGGATATTGATTTCCAGTGCGTCTGCACCGGCTTCTTCTATTTTGGCGGCAAATTCCACCCAGTCGGCATTCTGATAGCAGTTGATGCTGGCGATGATGGGGATGTTACAACCTTTCTTGCTCTCTTTAATCAGATTCAGATACTCGCCCAGCTTATGTTCACGGATATATCCGACAAGATAGTCACTACCTTCGGGGTACATGTTCGGGTCTCCCAGCCAGTCAGCCTCCATCATGATTTGCTCCTCAAAGAGTGATTTGAGTACAATGGCACCTGCGCCGGCTTCAGATAATTTCCGATTCTTGACGGCACTGTCTGTCAGCCCTGAACTGCTGACGATAATGGGGTTTCTGAGTTTCAGCCCTGCAAAAGTAGTTTCTAATGTTGCCATGATAATGAACTTTTATGGTTAATAGTTTCTTTCTCCAAAGATTTTGCTTCCTACACGAATCAAGGTGCTTCCGGCTGCAATGGCCTCGTGGTAGTCGTGGGACATTCCCATGGACAGCTCCCGGAATGACTCTGTATCGGCAAACCACTTGGCTTTCACTTCATTGAAGAAGCTACTTAAAGAACAAAACTCAGTTTTGATTTGTTCGGCATTGTCTGTATTTGTGGCCATGCCCATCAATCCGCATATCCGGATATGCTTGAGTCCTCTCCACTCACCGGCCTCCAACATTTCCCGGCATTCGTCAAAGCTGAATCCAAACTTGGTCTCTTCCTTGGCAATGTGAAGCTGCAATAGGCAGTTGACGGTTTTCCCGGCTTTGGCTGCTTGTTTGTCCACTTCGGCCAATAGCTTGTAGGAGTCTATGCCGTGAATCAGTGCCACATAAGGCACGATATACTTTATCTTGTTTGTTTGCAGATGCCCGATGAAATGCCATTCTATGTCTTTGGGAAGACTTTCGTATTTGGCGGTCATTTCCTGCACCTTGCTTTCTCCGAACACACGCTGGCCGGCACGATATGCTTCTTCTATCGCCTCATTGGGGTGAAATTTGGAAACAGCCACCAGCCGTACCTTTTCAGGCAATTCGCTCAGTATTTGTTTTAAATTCTCTGCAATCATCTTTTTTTGAGTTATGGGGTTAATGGGGTAATGTGCTACACTTCAGGTTTGTCATCCGGCTCCGCACTGTATGGATATACATCCATAATGGCAGTTTCCGCTACGGATGCAATCTGATAGTCGGCCATTGTGCCCTTCATGCCCTCATCCAGTTTCTTCACTGCGTCACGCAGGTCGGCAGCCTGCACCAATACTTGGGTAGAGGTTTTCTTTTCCGCACCGCTTTTTTCGTCCAGTGTGATGAATACCAGTTTGCATTTGAACCAGCGGTCGGCAGCCTCCTCCTCGCTTGGGAACAATTCGCTGTAATTGGCACGTTTGATGTCCGATACGGTGAATTCTCCTGAAATGAACGGGGTCATCTCCTCGATGATACGCGCTTCGGCTTCCGTAAAGCTGAGGGCATCCACCAAATACGGTTCGGTCACCTTCTTGTTCATTCCATTTTCCATTGTTTTCTCATAACGGATCTTACATTCAAACCATGTATGCATTGCCATAATTTTCTGTTTTTAATTGTTGATTTATTGTTAGTTAAGTTGCTTTGTGCGTGCTTGTGCCCGCCAAAAGCAATACAAAGATACGAAAAATCAGGCGCAGAAACAAACGTTAGCTTGATTATGCCGGGACAGAGTGGATATGTCGAAACCTTGGCAGGCATATCAGTCTTCCCTTTTCTTTTCGAGAGCTGACGGTGAAGGGTGTTTTCGGCATGTTTGTCAGGCACTGGTGTTCTGTTTGTCAGACACCAGTGTTTGTCGCGACAGACTCCGGTGTCTGTCAGATTGGACACAAGTGTCTGTCAACTTGAACACAAGTGCCTGTCAACTTGAAGTATCCTGTTGTCAACTTCGGCACGGTCAAGTGGAGGTTTATGCTCTTCAAGTGGAGGTTGGCTGTCGGGCTTCTGAGTGGTGCGGGTGCCCCGAGACGGGGGACGGTACGTATAGGCATAAAAAAAGGAGTACCGCTGTACTCCAACCTTTGTTAACCTTAAATCTAATACTATGAAAAACACAGTGCAAATGTACGGACTTTTGGAAGACTGACAAACTTTACAAGAAAAAAAGCATGTTTCATAACATATTTTAATGAGATAATAGGGCATTTTCACGTCCTTTCTCACTTTTACTGCCTCGAAGTAGGAAATAAGCCAGAGTATCACATAAAAAAATGAGTGAGTTATTTCCATTATACTCCCAGTTTGCATTATCTTTGCCCTATATGAAGATAACCTGCACCTCGGCATAAAAAATAAGCCCGCTCATTTTATTCTGCCTCCGGTTTGCATTATCTTTGTAGTGAGATTAACAAGAACTTATATATGCCAGACTATGATTTAATCGCCATATTAGGGCCTACCGCTTCAGGAAAGACTCCATTTGCAGCCGCCTTGGCAGCCGAACTCCATACGGAAATCATCAGTGCCGACTCACGGCAAATCTACCGGGGGATGGATCTGGGCACCGGCAAAGACCTTGCCGACTATACCGTCGACGGAAAACAGATACCCTATCACCTCATCGACATTGCAGAACCGGGCTATAAATACAATGTTTTCGAGTATCAGCGTGATTTCTTGAACGCTTACGAGACTATTAAACAAAAAGGCTGCCTACCCGTTGTATGTGGGGGAACCGGAATGTATCTGGAGTCAGTGCTGAAAGGGTACAAACTGCTACCCGTACCCGAAAACCAAGAACTGCGTACACGCTTGGCGGACAAATCCCTGGAAGAACTGACCGACATACTGAAAGGTTACAAAAGTCTGCATAATACTACGGACGTGGACACTGCCAAACGTGCTATACGCGCCATTGAAATCGAAGAGTATTATGCCCATACACCAGTAGACGAGCGCTCGTTTCCATCACTGAACAGCCTCATCATAGGTATAGATATTGACCGGGAACTACGTCGGGAAAAAATCACCCGCCGCTTGCACCAACGTCTGGAAGAAGGGATGGTAGATGAAGTGCGCCACTTGATAGAGCAAGGTATCCAACCGGACGATCTCATCTATTACGGACTGGAATACAAGTATCTGACGCTTTACGTCATCAACAAACTAACTTACGAAGAGATGTTCACCCAACTGGAAACAGCCATCCACCAGTTTGCCAAGCGCCAGATGACTTGGTTCCGCGGCATGGAACGGCGCGGCTTTACCATCCATTGGATGAATGCCCGATGGCCGATAGAAGAAAAGATTGCTTTTGTAAAGTCTAAACTCAAAGAGATTTAGTACTTTTGGCAATTGGCAATTGAGAGTTGATAATTAGAGAATATCTTCAATAGTAAATAGTTAAATCGTACATAGACTCATGAGTGCAGAACCCGAAAAGTTGGGAGTGATATACAACCCCAAGGCCGGAACACGGAAAGTGCAGAAACGGTGGAAAGAAATCAAAGAATATATGGACAGTAAAGGCGTGCCTTACGACTATGTGCAGTCCGA
Organism: uncultured Bacteroides sp.; assembly: GCA_905197435.1. Taxonomy (GTDB): domain Bacteria; phylum Bacteroidota; class Bacteroidia; order Bacteroidales; family Bacteroidaceae; genus Bacteroides. The sequence goes on along the minus strand of CAJJYX010000147.1, from coordinate 2,680 downwards.
AGGGTTCGGCTCGGTAGAGCGCCTGGCAGGTATCCTTGCCAACAACGGTTACCGTACCATTGTTGTGGTCGGCGGTGACGGTGCATTGAATGATGTCATCAACGGCATCATGCTTTCCAACGCCCCGGACAAAGAAAACATAGCCATTGGCATTATCCCCAATGGCATCGGAAATGATTTTGCCAATTATTGGGAAATGAGTTCGGACTACAAGAAAGCGGTGGATTGCATCATCAACAACCGCCGTCGGAAAATAGACGTGGGTACCTGCTACTATTACGACGGTGAAAAGCACTTGACACGCTACTTCCTCAATGCCATCAACATAGGCTTAGGAGCCCGTATCGTAAAAATCACCGACCAATGCAAACGCTTCTGGGGAGTAAAGTTCCTCTCTTACTTCATGGCATTATTATCCATCATCTTCGAACGGAAGCTATACCGTATGCATCTCAAGATAAACGGTGAACACATACGCGGACGTATCATGACTGTCTGCATAGGCAGTGCATGGGGATATGGGCAAGTGCCGAGTGCAGTACCCTATAACGGATGGCTGGATGTTTCCGTCATTTACCGTCCGGAATTACTGCAACTATGGTCGGGGCTGTGGATGCTTATCCAAGGGCGAATTCTGAACCATAAGGTAGTGATGCCCTACCGTACACAAAAAGTAAAGGTTCTGCGTGCACAAAATGCCTCTGTCGATTTGGACGGGCGTATTCTCGACCGTCATTTCCCACTGGACATCAGCGTACTGCACGAAGCGATAACATTGATTATACCCAATTGAGAATACTTAACCGATAACAACTTATGATTGAATTAAAGAATAATCCTGCCGGAAACTTTTTCCTACTGGCAGGTCCTTGTGTCATTGAAGGAGAAGAAATGGCAATGCGCATTGCCGAACGTATCGTGACTATCACCGAGAAGCTGCAAATTCCATATGTATTTAAAGGTTCGTACCGTAAAGCCAACCGCTCGCGTCTGGATTCCTTTATGGGCATCGGTGACGAAAAAGCGCTGAAAATACTACAAAAGGTACACGACACTTTCGGAGTACCTACCGTGACCGACATCCATGCTGCCGAAGAAGCCACCATGGCTGCCGAATATGTAGACATCCTGCAAATTCCCGCCTTCCTCTGCCGGCAGACAGACCTGCTTGTAGCCGCCGCCAAGACCGGGAAAACCATCAACATCAAGAAAGGACAATTCCTCTCTCCGCTTGCCATGCGCTTTGCGGCCGACAAGGTTGTGGAAGCAGGCAATAAAAACGTCATGCTTACGGAACGCGGAACGACTTTCGGTTACCAGGATTTGGTCATCGACTATCGCGGCATTCCCGAAATGCAAACCTTCGGCTTCCCCGTCATCCTGGATGCAACCCACTCCCTGCAACAGCCCAACCAGACCAGTGGCGTCACGGGAGGTATGCCGCAACTTATCGAAACTGTAGCCAAAGCCGGTGTTGCCGTAGGCGTGGACGGGTTGTTCATCGAAACCCACGAAAATCCTGCCGCAGCCAAGAGTGACGGTGCAAACATGCTGAAACTCGACCTGCTGGAAGACCTGCTGACCAAGTTGGTCCGCATCCGGGAGGCTATCAGATAAATTCCATGTATCCGGAATGGAGTCCGAAAAAAACAATGGAAGTTGTGATTTATCCAAGGGCTGTCCGACAGATAGTTCAAAAACAATTTTAATTCATAATAATATGAAACATCTATTACGTGGTTTATGGATTGTAGCATTAATTCTTTGCTGCAATTTTCAGCAGGTCTTTGCACAGCAAATGCCGCCTATCCCGGTCGACAAGAATGTCCGCATCGGAAAGTTGGACAACGGGTTGACCTATTACATCCGCAAGAACAGCCAGCCTGCAAATCGGGCCGACTTCTACATTGCACAAAAGGTAGGCTCCATTCAGGAAGAAGCTGACCAACGCGGCCTTGCCCACTTTCTGGAACACATGTGTTTCAATGGAACAACCCACTTCCCCGGTGATGCGCTGAAACAATATCTGGAGCGCATCGGAGTGAAATTCGGTGAGAACTTGAACGCTTATACTTCCATAGACGAAACAGTATACAATATTTCCAACGTGCCGGTCACCACTCCGGGAGCCATCGACTCCTGCCTGCTGATTCTGCACGACTGGAGCAACGACCTGACTCTGGACCCGAAGGAGATAGACAAGGAACGCGGAGTTATCAACGAAGAATGGCGTACCCGCATGAGTGCCATACAGCGTTTCCAAGAGAAAATGCTTCCGGTCATGTTCGAAGGAACGAAGTATGCCACCTGTTTCCCCATCGGAACGATGGAGGTCGTGATGAACTTCAAGCCGCAAACCTTGAGAGACTACTACGAAAAGTGGTATCGTCCCGACCTGCAAGGCATTGTGGTAGTCGGTGACATAGATGTGGATGCCATCGAAGCCCTAATCAAGAAAATGTTTTCCGATATACCTGCCCAGCCCAATGCCGCCAAACGTGAATACTATCCGGTGAATGACAATAAGGAACCTATCGTATTGGTTTATCAAGACAAGGAGCAACCCAATGTTCAAGCTATCATCTTCAACAAGCACGAAGCTACTCCTGACGAGCAGAAGGGTGACATGGGTTATCTGGTGCAGAACTATGCAACTACACTCATCAATAATATGCTGAAT
>CAJJYX010000146.1 GCA_905197435.1 uncultured Bacteroides sp. | reverse complement strand
AGGTATAAATTTTATTTGTTTGTTAATGTGTCTACCTATTTCAGCATAAGACATTGGCACGTTGAGACAATAGGTTTCACTGCATGAAACTTTTGGTATTTAAGGCTGAAACAAAAGGTTTCATGCAGAGAACCAGGAGAGTAGTACTGTTGTAGGGTGGCTGTGGAAATCCCCTCTGCCCTATGTGTTGCAAGGGCGTGATAGATACTTGTAAGGATTTTTATCTGTCACGCCCATCTATCACGCCATAACGGGCTTATAATCAGATTTATACCCCTATGGCGTGATAGCATGACAGATGATTTTTAAAAATAAACTTTATGGGAGGTTCAGTGGGTTATTTTACTTCCCATGTATCGTTTGTCATCAGCAATTCCTCGAAATTGTGATACTTCTTTTTGGCAGACACTTCTTCGATTTGTTCGTGAACGGCATCATCGTAAGTGGGAGCCTCCACATCACGGATAACGCCGAGTGCAATCGGGAAGTCGGGGCCTTCCATCAAGGCAAGTTTCAGTTGCAGGGTGTTGTCCATGCAATGGGCGTCGTGGATGAGGATATCCTTTTCTGTAATGCCGTTTTCACCGAGCTTCACGACTTTCAGGCCGAAACCTTCCTGCATCAGGCCGTATTCGTTGTTCTCGCCGAAGAGCATCGGTTCGCCATGCTTCAGGTAGATGGCATTCTTGGCACGGTCTTCCTTCTTGGCCACGGAGTCGTGTGTGCCGTTGTTGAAGATAACGCAGTTCTGCAGAATCTCGCAAACGGAAGCACCCTTGTGGGCCATGGCTGCCTTTAATATTTCTACGGTTCCCGGAGCATCGGTGGCCACTGCACGGGCAAAGAAACGGCCGCGGGCACCGAAGCAGAGTTCTGCCGGATGGAACGGGTCTTCTACCGTACCGTAGGGAGACGATTTGCTGACGAAACCACGTGGAGAGGTCGGAGAATATTGACCTTTGGTCAGACCGTAGATGCGGTTGTTCAGCAGAATCATGTTCAGGTCGATGTTACGGCGTACGGCGTGGATGAAGTGATTACCGCCGATGGCGAGACCGTCACCGTCGCCGGAGATTTGCCATACCGTCAGGTTGGGATTAACAACCTTGGCACCTGTAGAGATGGCAGCAGCACGCCCGTGAATGGTCTGCATTGCATACGTATTCATGTAGTAGGGCAGACGGCTGGAACAGCCGATACCTGAGATGACGGCATTCTCCCAAGGAGCTTTGCCGATTTCTGCCATTGCTTTGTGTAGTGAGGCCAGAAAGAAGTGGTCACCACAACCCGGACACCAACGGGGTTGTCCTTTTTTATAGTCTTTTGCTGTATATTCGCACATGATGTTCTTTAATTTAAATTGTTAATGGCTACAAGTGCTTTTCAGCCTGCTCGTCATTTGTAGCTCGTTACTTGTGACTACCTTACTTTTCCAATATTTCCGTGAACGCTGCCACCAGCTCGGCAACGACGAACGGCTGTCCTTTGACTTCGTTGAATTGGTACGGGGCGAAGTTGTCTATCTTCATGCGCAGGTAACCTGCGAATTGACCGAGGTTTTGTTCGGCAACTACCACCTTCTTGTACTTCTTCAGAACGGCTTCCGTGTTCTTGGGAAGCGGATTCAGGTAGGTGAAGTGGGCGAGGGCAACTTTCTTGCCTGCCTTGTTCATTTCTTCCATGGCCGAGTACAAGTGGCCGTATGTACCGCCGAAACCGACAATCAGCAGGTCGGCATCGTCTGCACAGCCTTGCACTTCTACATCGGGTACGGGGATTTTGGCAACCTTTTCAGCACGCAGACGGCACATCAGGTTGTGGTTTTCCGGGTCGGTGGAGATGGCGCCGGTATTGCTGTCTTTCTCCAGGCCGCCGAGAATGTGCATATAGCCTTCTTGTCCGGGGATGGCCCAGTAGCGGACACCCGTTTCAGGATTGCGCTTGTACGGAGTATAGTTGTCTTTCATTTCGGGAGTCACATACGGCGGGTTGATGGCGGGATAGTCTGCCAGTTTGGGCAGCTTCCAGGCACCGGAGCCGTTGGCCACAAAGCCGTCGGTCAGCAATACAACCGGAGTCATGTGCTCCAATGCAATCTTACTTGCCATATAGGCTGCGTCGAAACAATCCGTGGGCGAAGAAGCGGCGATGACGGGCATCGGGCTTTCACCGTTGCGGCCGAATAATGCCTGCAACAAGTCTGTCTGTTCCGATTTGGTAGGCAGACCCGTGGAAGGACCGCCACGTTGTACATCGAGCACAACCAGCGGAAGTTCTGTAATGACTGCCAGGTTCATGGCTTCCGACTTCAGGCAGATACCGGGACCGGAAGTGGAGGTTACTGCCAGTGCACCGGCAAAAGCGGCACCGACGGAAGTGGCGCAACCGGAAATCTCATCTTCGCACTGTACAGTCATTACGCCCAGTGACTTGTGCTTTGAAAGTTCGTGCAGTACGTCGGTTGCAGGGGTGATGGGGTAGGAACCGAGGAACAGCTTCAAACCTGCTTTTTCGGCGGCGGCGATGAATCCGTAGGCGGTTGCCTTGTTGCCCGTGATGTCCATGTATCTGCCGGGGACGGTAGTCTTGCTTTCAATCTTATATGTGTGGGCTACGGAAGCATGGGTGTTGTGTCCATAGTCATATCCTGCGTGGATGACCTTGATATTGGCTTCGGCAATTGCGGGCTTCTTGGCGAATTTTTCGCGGATGAAGTCTTCGGCTATCTTCAGGTCGCGGTTGAACAGCCAGCATACCAAGCCTACTGCAAACATGTTGCGGCACTTCAGTATGGACTTGTTGTCCATTCCGGTATCGGCAAGGCAGTCCTTCACCATTTTCGAGATAGGAGCGGCGATGACATCCTGCTTGATACCCATCTCCTCAATCGGATTATCGGTCTTGAAGGCGGCTTTTTCCAAGTCTGACTTCTGGAAAGCGTCTGTATCGATGATGATACAAGCTGTAGATTTAGCAAACTTATATTGGGTTTTCAGTGCGGCGGCGTTCATCGCTACCAATACGTCGCATTTGTCGCCCGGTGTGTAGACTTTCTTTGCACCGATATGTACTTGGAAACCGGAAACGCCGGTAAGCGAGCCTTGCGGGGCGCGGATGTCTGCCGGATAGTCGGGGAATGTACTGATGTCATTGCCCACGGTAGCCGAAACTGTTGAAAAGATGTTGCCGGCGAGCTGCATACCGTCGCCGGAGTCTCCGGAGAAGCGGACTACCACTTGCTCCAGTTCTTTGACCATCATGTCATTTGCCATAACTTACGAATTACTATAGATTAATTATAGGATGTACCATTCGGTTTCATAGGTGACAAATTTCGGAAAGTTAATCGGATTAACAAAACTTTTCTTCGGAAAATCGACAGAATACTTTATCTTTGCATCCGCAATCTGCAACAATCTGCGGAATCTGTGCAAAAGGTCTTGTAGTTCAACGGATAGAATAGAAGTTTCCTAAACTTTAGATCCGGGTTCGATTCCCGGCGAGACTACAAAAAAAGAGGAAATCCATTTCGGATTTCCTCTTTTTGATTTATAACTTTTGTATAAGTTCTTATTTTGCTGCTTCTACTGCAGGTTCGGTTCCTTTCTTGTTCTTCATCAGCAGATAAGCGATAGGAGATGCAACGAACAGAGAAGACATTGTACCGAATACAACACCCAGAATCATGGCGAATGCGAAGCTGCGGATAGAGTCACCACCGAGGATGAAGATACACAGCAATACAATCAAGGTACTCAGTGAAGTATTGATGGTACGTGCCAAAGTCGTGTTCAGTGAGTCGTTGAACAGCATGAACTTGTCACGCTTCGGATAGAGGCCGAAGAATTCGCGTACACGGTCGAAGATTACCACCTTATCATTGATAGAGTAACCGATAGCCGTCAGGATGGCACCGATGAATGTCTGGTCTATTTCCAGAGAGAACGGCATCCAGCCCCAACAGATGGAGTAGGCACCCAGAATAATGATGGTATCGCAAGCCAGTGCGGCTACTGAACCGATACTGTATGCGATATTACGGAAACGGATCAGGATGTAGATACCGATGGCAATCAATGCAAGTACAACGGACCAGATGGCTGAAACTTTGATGTCGTCTGCGATGCTCGGACCTACTTTTTGGGAACTGATGATACTTCCGCCCGTATGGTTCTCGCGGTCGATGAAGGTTGCCAGAGTAATATTCTGAGTCAGCAACGGTTTCAGGGTTTCATATAAATATGCTTCAATTTCAGAGTCAATATTGCTACCTTCCTCTTCAATACGATAGTTGGTACTGATACGTACTGTCTTACCGTCTGTACCGATAGCGATAACGCTGACATTGGCATCGCCGAATTTGCTGGAGATGAGTTCGCGAACCTGCTCGGGTTCCACCTTATTCTCAAACTGTACCTTGAAGTTACGTCCACCGGTGAAGTCGATGCTCTGGCTTAATCCGCGGGTAGCGAGGAAAGCGATACATATAACAATGACAATTCCCGTAGTAGTCAGCCACAATTTGTTTCTGCCCATGAAGTCGAAGTGTACATTCGTCATCAAGTTCTTTGAAATCTTGGAAGAGAATGTCAGATTCAGCAACTTGTCTTTGCTCATGAAATGGTCATAGAACAGACGTGTCATGAACACAGCGGTAAAGAACGAAATCAAGATACCGATAATCAATGTAGTGGCAAAACCACGGATGGGACCTGTACCGAAGTTGAACAGGATGATACCGGTGATGATAGACGTCAAGTTGGAGTCGAAGATGGCAGAGAAGGCGTTGGAGTAACCGTCGGCCAATGCTTTCTTCACACCCTTGCCTGCGCGGAGCTCTTCTTTGGTACGTTCGTAGATCAATACGTTAGCATCCACAGCCATACCCAGAGCCAACACCATACCGGCAATGCCGGACATTGTCAAGGCAGCCTGGAAAGACGAAAGGATTCCCAATGTAAAGAACAGGTTCAGCACCAAAGCGCCGTTGGCAACCATACCTGGGATGAATCCGTACATGGAGCACATGTAAATCATCAGCAGAATCAATGCTACGATGAATGACATGATACCGGCGTTGATAGAGGCTTGTCCCAATGAAGGACCTACGATGTCTTCCTGTACGATGTGTGCGGGAGCCGGCATCTTACCAGATCTCAATACGTTTGCCAAGTCTTTTGCTTGTTCCGGAGTGAAGTGACCGGTAATCTGTGAGTTACCGCCGGTGATTTCATTGTTTACGTTCGGTGCGGAGTAAACATAACCGTCCAGCACGATAGCGATGCTCTTGCCGATATTCTGCTTGGTGAGCTGAGCCCAGCGGCGTGCACCGTCGGTATTCATGGACATACTTACGGCAGGTTTACCGTAATGGTCGTATTCGTCTTTGGCGCTGACCACTACGTCACCCTCCAAAGGAGCTTTGCCATTACGTTCTGTAGAGCGGATGGCATAAAGTTCGAAAGTCTGGGCTTTCGGGTCGTATTCGTAAGGAGATACACCCCATTTCAGACGTAAGTCTTTCGGCATTTCGGCCTGAACTTCCGGCATGGAAAGGTATTTGTTGATGTCGGCGGTATCTTTGTAGTTGGCATAAGCAACAACAGGACCTTGACCGCTGGGGTTGATTTGCAGTACTGCGAGCAACGGGTGTTCCTTCTTTATCTGGGCAAGGTCGGCGGTTTGTGCCTTGGTCTCACCCTTTAAAGCGGCAGCAAGACTATCTGTTGTACTGGTGGCCTGTGCTACGGCAGGGGTTTCTGTCGCTGTACTGTCCGTGTCTTCGGCAGGAGTTTCGCTTGCAACGATGGTACGCAATCTGTTGTCGGCAGCTTGCAGATAAGGAGCAACGTCTTTTGCGGTGTATGTTTCCCAGAATTCCAGATTAGCAGAACCTTGTAGTAATTTTCTTACACGTTCAGGCTCTTTGATACCCGGAAGTTCCACCATGATACGACCCATCTTGTCTTCCAGACTTTGGATGTTGGGCTGAACTACGCCGAAACGGTCGATACGGGTACGAAGTACATTATAGGAATTCTCTACGGCTGCCTTTACCTCTTCGCGCAATACTTTCTCGACTTCGGCATCGGTGGATTTCTGAGTTACCTTGTCTTTTAATTGTTGAGTTGCGAACAACTGTGACAATGAAGCATCCGGAGCAATCCTATGGTACTCTCTGATGAATAGGGTGATCACATCATCTTGGCTTGTGGTAGCCTGTTTGGCAGCAGTTGCCAATGCTTGGTTGAATGCTTCGTCAGTCTTGTTGTCAGCCAATACTTTGATGACATCGGGTACGGATACTTCAAGAATGACGTTCATACCGCCTTTCAAGTCCAAACCTAAACTGATCTCCATCTCACGACATTGTTTCAGCGTCCAATTGCCAAAATACACTTTCTCATTAGCCAGAGAATCGAGGTAGTCCTGCTCTACTTTCACATCACCTTTTGCAAACTCTTTGGCCTTACTTGTGTAATGGCGAGTCACAAAAGAAAAGGAGAGATAGAACACACACACCAGTGTGAGCAATATCGCAAAAACCTTTACAAATCCTTTGTTTTGCATGTTACTTTTAGTTTATTATGATTACTTTTTAATTAAATTCTGTTGCATATAAGGCTGCAAATATAGCTTTTTTTTCACAAATCTTACTTCATACCGCGATTTTTTAACATCGGGTCTAATTGCGGTTCAGTACCTCTGAAGTTTTTATAGAGCGTCATCGGGTCTTCGCTGTCTCCTTTTTCCAGAACATTCTGGCGGAAAAGGTCGGCTGTGTGCTTGTCGAAGATGCCGTGCTCCTTGAAGGCTTCGAAGGCATCGTTATCCAGGACATTGGCCCAGAGGTAACTGTAATAACCTGCCGCATAGCCACCGATGATATGGTTGAAGTACGTGGTACGATAGCGGGGAGCTATTTCGGGGATTAACCCTAATTTGTCCATGGCTTCTTTTTCGTATGCAACGACATCAAGGCCTTCTGTGTCAGTCAGGTTATGCAGATTCATATCGAGGATGGCGGCTGCCAGCAACTCGGTAGTAATGAAACCTTGGTTGAAGGTTTTCTGGTTCAATATCTTTTCAATCAGGCTGTCGGGGATGACTTCGCCGGTCTTATAATGCTTGGCATACATTTTCAGCACTTCGGGTTCGGTTGCCCAATGCTCGTTGATTTGGGAGGGAAGCTCCACGAAATCGCGTACGACATTGGTGCCTGAAGTGCCTTTATACTGGCATTGGGTCAGCAATCCGTGAAGGGCATGGCCAAATTCGTGGAACAAGGTCTCTACTTCGTCGATAGTCAGCAGGGAGGGAGTGTCGCCTACAGGCTTGGTGAAGCTGCATACGTTGCATACCAATGGGCGTACGTTGCCTTGTTGCTCGCGGTAGTTGTTCATCCAGGCGCCACCGCTCTTTCCGGGACGGGGGAAATAATCCACGTAGAAGATACCCAACTGTGAGCCGTCTGCAGCTTTTACTTCAAATACTTCGACGTCGGGATGGTAGACAGGAACGCCTTCGAGTTTTGTCAGCGTGATGCCGTAGAGCTTGTTGGCAACGGCAAAAGCACCTTCGCGTACGTTTTCCAACTTGAAGTAGGGCTTTATTTCTTCTTCTTCGAGGTTGTATTTTTCTTTACGAAGCTTCTCTGTGTAGTACCACCAGTCCCATGCTTCCAGTTTTTCTCCTTTGCCTTCTTTGTCCATCAGCTTTTGCAGTTCGGCTGCTTCGGCTTTTGCTTTGGGAAGTGCATAACTCCATAAGTTATTGAGGAAGTTCATCACTGTGGCGGAATTCTTTGCCATAGTGTTGTCCAGTACAAAGTTGGAATAGTTGTCAAAGCCCAGCAGTTTCGCCTTTTCAAGTCTCAGGCTTACTATATTGGTAATGATTTTCTTGTTGTCGTTCTTGTCATTGTTATTGCCGCGGTTGATGTAGGCCTTGTACATCTGCTCGCGTAGCGGGCGGTTGGCAGAATATTGGAGGAAAGGCAAGCGGCTTGCATTGTGCAGGGTGAACAGCCATTTGCCTTCTTGTCCGGTGGCGCGGGCTTCGGCCATGGCGCTTTCGCGGAACCATTGGGGAAGTCCGGCGAGGTCTTCCTCTTTTCCTACATAAAGCTTGAAGTCGTTGTTTTCGTTCAGGATGTTGTTGCTGAACGTGATTCCGAGTGTGGAAAGCTGCTTGTTGATCTCACGCAGACGGGCTTGTTTGTCGGCCGGAAGATTGGCGCCGGAACGGATAAATTTCTTATGGGTTTTTTCCAGCAGCCTTTGTTGTTCGCG
>CAJJYX010000145.1 GCA_905197435.1 uncultured Bacteroides sp. | reverse complement strand
TCAAATGGTTACGGCTAATTTCTTCCAAAGTATAGGAATGGCGAGTAAGGCGATATTTCTTTCCCTTACCCGCCAAATGGTAGTGTTGCTCCCTTGTCTGTTGATTTTACCTCGCTTTTTCGGTGCAGCAGGAGTTTGGTATAGCATGCCTATCTCCGATCTGCTGGCCAGTCTGATAGCGGGGACAATGCTGGTGTGGCAATTTCGAAAATTTAGGGTACAGGCTCAAGGGAGATGACAACGTTGCTGCCCAGCTTATCAGTTTGGAAGCGGAACCATGGGTCTGCGTCCATGATTCAGTTTCAATCCTAATTTATAGGATTCGGGTCCATGCAGGTCCTTTATATCCATCTCACCGAGGTTGACCAAAATGCCGCGTGCCATTAGCCCGGCATCTTCATTTGCTTTGCGAGGAAGAATTTCGGCCTTCTCTTTCAGGTCTGCCAGATGAGTGCGGATGGCAGGTTGCATAGTTTTGTCCAAGGACAAACATTCCAGTAAAGAGTAACCGACTTTTCTGTCAGCTTCTTTTGCCGGATGATTTAGACGCTCGATGCCTTTGGATGTTTCTCCCAAATAGGCTGCAGCATAGGCTGCTTCGCAGGCTATATATGGGTCGGCATCGTTCATCAGGGTAAGCAAGGTTGGAGGACAAACTTGTAACTCTCCTTTGATTCCAAGTTGCGCTAAACCTACGGATGCCCAATAACGCATTTCCGGGTATTGGCTGGATAATGCTTTCTCGAATACAGAGGCATCGCTTGCTTTAGCTGTACCGGCTAACTCTACAAGGTTATATAGTTCATTCAAGGGATATTTTTCTTTGCGCACTTTGTCGTATAATGTTGTATTTACGCGGGAAGTGGGTATGAAAAATCCTAAATCTTTTGTAGAACGGATATGTTCAGAAAGGGCTTTACGCATTTTTGCCAGGACTTCCGCATATTCGGGAGAGTCGGATAAATTATGCAGTTCGCCCGGATCTTTTTCAAGGTCGAACAACATTTCGGCCGGGTGGGCGTTGAAAGTTTGTGCCCAGTCGGGATTGGTATTGTGACCGCCTAATACCAACTTGTCCCATGCCTTATTGGACGGCATACCCCATTGATAATAATTGCGCAGGGCAAATTGACGATAGGGGATATAGCTACGGATGTATTTGAAACGTCCGTCGGTGGCGGCACGTACAGGCATAAAATGATGTAGTTGGTTGGCAGCCAGAGCAAACTGAATTTCCCGTTTTTCATCGGATGCATATTTCCCGTATAAAGCTTTGCCTTGCATGTGCTTAGGCGGTTTTACTCCCGCAAGACTAAGTACGGTAGGGCCTAAATCGGTGAAGTTCACCAAAGAATATTCTTTACCGGATGCTTTCTTTCCAGCCAGATGTTGCCATTTGGGTGGGAAGTAGGCTATCATGGGGACTCTCAAACCGCTTTCGTATAAATATCCTTTGCCGCGCGGGACGCAACCGCCATGATCGCTGAAGAAGAAGATAATCGTATTGTCATCCAATCCCTTTTCTTTCAGATCTTTCAGCCATTCCGCAAACGCCCTGCCCGTCGGCATTCCGGCTGAAGGATATGCATTGTGAAATGTTTCAGCCGGAAAATATCCTTCAGAAAAACCAATTCCCTAAGAACTGGAAGAACACCGGTCTGGCTGAAGGATTCCCGAACCCAATTCTTCAGCCGAAAAGCCGACGGGCAGGGCATTTGCGAGCAGGCTGAAAGATTTGAAGGATTTTTCAAGGTACTCTATATAGAGTATTATGAACGACCATATCTCACTGAAAAAAGTAAGATATCTTCGTGGAACAAATATGTGGTGTTACTTTGCTCGGAAACATATCTTACTTTGCCCACGAAGATATCTTACTTTTCTTTACAACAATACAGACCTTATTGCCTCCAAGCTAAAACAATAATACCAAAGCTTATCGCCAACCGAGGTGCCTCTAAACCGTTATCTCTGTTTCAACGGCACATATTCCAGTTCTTCCAATACATTCTTGTAGGCCGGACGAATAATACGTTTTCCTTCAAAATTCAGCTCCTCATTGCGGTGCGCGCACCAACCCACGATACGAGCCATCGCAAACAAAGGTGTAAATATTTCCTGTGGCAGACCAATCATTTCATATACGAAACCTGAATAGAAATCGATATTGCTAGACACCGTCTTGCCGTTATTCTTAATCTTTCCGAACATAACAATGGCACGTTCCTCCAATAGCTCCAGAAAAGCAAATTCTTCCTCCTTTCCTTTTTCTTTTGCCAAATCACGAGCCAATTCTTTCAACAAGATGGCACGAGGATCGGATATCGTATAGACCGCATGACCGATACCATAAATCAGACCGGTCTTATCATACGCTTCCTTATTCAACATACGGGTAAAGTAAGTATCAATTTCGTCCACATTCGTCCAATCCTTGATGTTTTCCTGCAAATGATGGAACATATCCGCCACTTGGATATTTGCCCCTCCATGAAGCGGACCTTTCAACGAACCGATACCTGCGGCGATGGCCGAATAAGTATCCGTGCGGCTGGATGAAACTACACGGACGGTAAAAGTAGAGTTATTACCACCTCCGTGTTCAGCCTGAAGTACCAACAGCAAATCAAGCGTGCGCGCATCAAGTTCCGTATAATCCTTTTTCAACATATACAGGAAGTTTTCTGCGATAGACAGTTTTTCACGCGGATGACGGATATGCAACGAACGACCATACGTGGCATGGCGCAACATGTTATAAGCGTATGCAATAATGGTCGGGAACTTGGATATCAAGTCAATACTCTGACGCATCAGGTTATCGCGCGAAGTATCATCCGCCTGCGGGTCAAAACGGTACATTTCAAGCACGCTACGGGCCAGAATGTTCATAATGTTATTTCCCTCCAACTCAATGATATTCATTTTGGTTTTCTGTTCCAACGGGGTATTGTCATTAATCAACTCACTGAAAGATGCCAACTCCTCCTTATCAGGCAAATGACCGGACAACAACAGATAAGCCACTTCCTCAAAACCAAAACGTTTCTCCTTAATGATGCTATGTGCCAAATCTTCCAAATCATACCCACGATAGAAAAGTTTGCCGGGGATCGGCTTCAAACCTCCACCGGGAATACGTTCATACCCTACTACGTTACCTATCTTGGTCAACCCTACCAAAACACCAGTGCCGTCCTCGTTACGCAATCCGCGTTTTACATCAAACTTCTTGAACAATTCGTTCTCAATCCGGGTTGCATTCTTCATTTCCTCGGAGAGCTTGTAAATGATATATTCTTTCTTCATATCCGTGAGTTTTTAGGAGTTTATTCTTTCTATGATTTCTTTTGTAAATGCTGATGTACCGAGCGAAACACCTCCGGGCATAAAACGGGCAAGGTCATGAGTAGCCCGCCCCTCGCCAAAGCTGGACTCCAAGGCATTTACTATCAGCTCCGCCGCCTTATTCCAACCAAAATGCTCCAACATCATAACAGCCGAGAGAATTAATGAACAAGGATTCACCACATCCTTTCCGGCAATATTAGGAGCCGTACCGTGAGTTGCTTCAAAAATGGCATGACCGGTGTTATAATTGATGTTCGCTCCGGGAGCGATTCCAATACCTCCTACCATGGCTGCCAACTGGTCTGAAATGTAATCTCCGTTCAAATTTAAGGTAGCCACCACCGAATACTCTTCGGGAATCAATAAGGTATTCTGCAAGAATGCATCGGCAATGCAGTCTTTTATCACTAATTTGCCTGACGCAATGGCATCTCCGAACTCACGTTCCGCCAGTTCATACCCCCATTTCTTGAAGCCGCCTTCAGTAAACTTCATAATATTTCCTTTATGCACCAGCGTAACCGACGGCAGACCATGCTCCAAAGCGTATTTGCACGCTGCACGCACCAAACGTTCCGTTCCTTCTCTGGACACAGGTTTTACACCAAACGAAGAACTTTCAGGAAAGCGCACTTTAGCCACTCCCATTTCATCATGCAAAAAACGATAGAACTTCTCAGCTTCCGGTGTTCCGGCTTCCCATTCTATACCTGCATAAATATCCTCCGTATTTTCACGGAAAATATGCATGTCCACTTTTTGCGGCTCCTTCACCGGAGATACCACTCCACGGAACCAGCGTACGGGACGCAAGCATACATACAAATCCAACGTCTGGCGCAAAGCCACATTCAAAGAGCGGATGCCACCTCCCACCGGAGTGGTCAACGGCCCCTTAATCCCTACGCCATATTCTTGAAACGCTTTCATTGTCTCATCCGGTAACCAGGAGCCTGTTTCATTAAAAGCACGCTCTCCTGCCAAAACTTCCATCCATTCTATTTCATGTTCATTGCCATACGCCTTCTTCACGGCTGCATTGACTATGGCTTGCATAGCGGGAGTGATTTCCACTCCCACCCCGTCACCTGTAATATAAGGTACTGTCTTTTTCATCTTTTATCTTGCATTTAGAGCAGAGCCGGCACGGAACCAACCTATCTGCTGTTCGTTATAAGTATGCTGTACTTCAAAACTATCCTGAGTGCCATCTTCATGGTGTAAAGTCACAGTCAGATTCCTTCCGGGAGCAAAATCCGCCAATCCGCTGACGGTAATCAAATCATGTTCTTGAATCTTATCGTAGTCCGCTTTGTCTATAAAGGTCACTGCCAACATTCCCTGCTTCTTCAGATTCGTTTCATGGATGCGGGCAAAACTCTTCGCTAGAATAACCTTTACATTCAGGAAACGAGGCTCCATAGCGGCATGTTCACGACTGGAACCTTCGCCATAATTTTCCTCCGCAACGACAATAGAGTTAATGCCTTTGGCCTTATATTGCTTGGCCGTACCCGACACACCCTCATACGTATTTGTCAAACGGTTCCACACCTTGTTCGTTTCACCATTGAAAGCGTTCACCGCCCCCATCAGCATATTATCCGAAATATTTTCCAGATGACCACGGAAACGCAACCACGGACCTGCCATTGAAATATGATCTGTGGTACATTTACCTTGAGCCTTAATCAGCAAAGGCATATCCGTAAAATCCTTTCCATCCCATGCCGGGAACGGAGCCAATAATTGCAAACGTTGTGATTCGGGATTCACCTTAATTTCCACCTGTGCACCGGCAGGAGCCAAATAACCGGGATTTCCCTGAGTAAAACCGGTCGACGGCAATTCATCCCCTTCCGGAACTCTCAGTTTCACCTTCTCACCCTCCTGATTGATCAAAGCATCCTTCAACGGATTGAAACACAAATCACCTGCAATGGTCAGGGCCAGCACCACTTCGGGAGAGGCTACAAACGCATGTGTATTCGGATTACCGTCCGCACGTTTGGCAAAATTACGGTTGAAAGAGGTCACAATCGAGTTCTTGCGGGCCGGATCATCTGTGTGCCGCTTCCATTGTCCGATACAAGGGCCGCAAGCATTGGCCATTATAGTAGCTCCTATTTTCAGAAAAGCATCTATCATGCCGTCACGTTCGGCTGTAGCGCGAATCTGTTCCGATCCCGGATTAACAATCAACGGAGCCGCCACACTCAACTGTTTTTCATCTACCTGTCGGGCAATAGATGCCGCACGGCTTAAATCCTGGTAGGATGAATTGGTACATGAACCAATCAAGCCCACTTCCATTTTACGCGGATAACCATGGGCCAGCACTTTCTCGGCAAACTCTGAAATAGGAGTAGCGGCATCTGGTGTGAACGGACCATTAATATAAGGTTCAAGTTCGGACAAATCAATTTCAATCACCCGGTCATAATAAGCTGACGGATCAGCAACCACTTCTGCATCAGCCTGCAAATCGGCAGACACTGCATCGGCCATTGCAGCTACCTCCTTACGTCCGGTCGCCTCCAGATACACCTTCATCCGTTCGTCATACGGGAAAAGAGAAGTCGTAGCCCCCACCTCTGCGCCCATATTACAAATAGTCGCTTTGCCGGTAGCCGAGAGTGAAGCCGTACCTTCTCCAAAATATTCGATAATGGCATTCGTCCCCCCTTTCACAGTCAGAATTCCAGCCAGTTTTAAAATGACATCTTTCGGAGAGGCCCATCCGTTCAACGCACCTTTCAAATGTACTCCGATCAGTTTCGGCATTTTCAGCTCCCACTCCATACCGGTCATGACATCCACCGCATCAGCACCGCCGACTCCGATTGCCACCATTCCCAAACCTCCGGCATTCGGAGTATGGGAATCAGTACCCACCATCATACCTCCGGGGAAAGCATAATTCTCCAGCACTACCTGATGAATGATACCCGCACCCGGCTTCCAGAATCCAATGCCAAAGCGCGAAGACACATCCCTCAGAAAGTCATATACCTCGCGGTTACTTTCTGTTGCTGTCGCAATATCCGGACCGGCACCTTTATATGCTTGGATCAAGTGGTCACAATGCACGGTAGAAGGGACAGCCACAGTCTCCTTACCGGCATTGATAAATTGCAGCAGCGCCATCTGTGCCGTCGCATCCTGCATAGCCACACGGTCGGGTCGGAAATTCACATAATCCTCACCACGTTTGTATTTCTTCAACAGTGCATCATCATACAGATGCGTGTACAGAATCTTTTCTGCCAACGTCAACGGACGCTGCAACACTGCTCTTACCCGCCCTATCTTCTTTTCAAAAGAAGCATAAAAGGCTTTTAACATGTCCAAGTCATATACCATATCCATCACAATTTATAATTATTACAGTTTTAGATTCTTTTTATTTTTGGCAAGATAGAAAAAAGAATTGAATTCTTGCGTAATCTATAATACGTTTAACAAAATAAAACATAAAGTGCTTTTAGAGGGATAATTATTATCTTTGCAATTCTTATAGAAAAAAGAATAAATATGAACCAGCATAAATCCCTCTCTACTATTATTAACAAATTACAACGCAAAGAGTTGTTGCTTCACATGGAATATAATTACGAAAAAGAAACTTTCAAGCAACAAACCGAAGCGATGGGCATCGACCGCAAAGTGAAACGTGGCATGTGCTGGTATCCTGTCAGCACAGGAAGAAGCTATTACAACTCTTTAAACCAACTGGTTATAGAGATGGAAAGACAGGAGGACAAAGAAATAGAACATGTATTCGAATTCGGACGTCCTGTTTGTTTTTTCACTCAAGACGCCCCGGGAAACATCCATTATTTCAATTTCACAGCCACTGTGAATTATGTGGATGAGGACCGCATGGTCATCGTTTTGCCATCGGCAGACGCTTTACTCAGCATACAGGCAACCGAGCGTCAGTTGGGGGTTCAACTTTATTTTGATGAAACCAGTTACCGACTGATGTTTGAAGCCTTAAGCCAAGTTATTAAAGCAAAAGACAATCGTCTGGCAGAACTACGGGATATTTTCCACGGCACATTAAAAGCACAAACGTTCAGTTTTGGTTTCACTCGTTTCCCGTGGCTGAATAATTCACAAGAAGAGGCTGTGAACAAAGTAATGCATGCAAAAGATGTGGCCATTGTCCACGGCCCTCCCGGAACTGGAAAGACCACCACGCTGGTAGAAGCCATTTATGAAACGCTACACCGGGAAAACCAAGTGATGGTATGCGCTCAAAGCAATATGGCTGTAGACTGGATTAGTGAGAAACTGGTAGACCGGGGCGTTCCCGTTCTCCGTATTGGTAATCCTACCCGTGTCAATGATAAGATGTTATCCTTTACCTACGAACGACGCTTCGAAAGTCATCCGGATTATCCGCAGCTTTGGAGCATCCGAAAGGCCATACGCGAACTCTACAGCCGTTCGCGCAAGGGAGCGGAACGGGAAAATATACGTCTGAAAATTAATTCATTGAAAGACCGGGCCACCGAGCTGGAGATCCGCATCAACGAAGCCTTGTTCAGTGAAGCCCGTGTCATAGCTTGCACATTGGTAAGCTCTGCCAACCGGGTTCTGACAGGGCGTAGATTCGGAACTTTATTTATAGATGAAGCCGCACAAGCATTGGAACCCGCTTGCTGGATCGCCATCCGCAAAGCAGACCGGATAGTCCTGGCAGGAGACCATTGCCAGCTCCCTCCTACCATAAAATGTGTGGAAGCTGCACGAGGCGGATTGGATCAGACTTTGATGCAGGAAATTGTGCAGAACAAACCGGAAACTGTTTCCCTGCTGAAGGTTCAATACAGAATGAATGATGAGATCATGCATTTCTCTTCGGAATGGTTCTATCAAGGGGAATTGAAATCCGCTCCCGAAGTAAAATACCGTGGGATTCTGGATTACGACACTCCTATAGAATGGGTGAATACGGAAGGAATGAACTACAATGAAGAATTTGTAGGTGAAAGTTTCGGCCGTATCAATAAAGCCGAGGCGGCACTTTCCATTTCCCAACTGACCCATTACATTAGGGACTGTCGTAAAAAGAATAAAACTTTATAACGAATTGATTGCCAATGCA
>CAJJYX010000144.1 GCA_905197435.1 uncultured Bacteroides sp. | reverse complement strand
CACCTGCTTCTCTTCAAAAGAGAGCAAACGCTCATTCTTCACGATTTGTGCATGCACACTGCCCGACAGCAACATATAAACGAGTGCTGCCGTTCCTATTTTCCATTTACTGAATTGCATCATATCTGTTTATTTAAGGTTATCGATATTCACTACTTTGAAATCTGTAAAACGGACGTGGTTCTGCCACAGCCGTAGGGCAAAATAACCGTTTCCCCTGCCATCTGCCACCGGTAAACTGAAAAGTTCCTCACCGTCCATAGTGTAAGTGGTGCACCCATTCTTCACACGGATTTTTACTTCATACCAATGGTTGGCTTTCAAAAGGTGGGCGGCGTCAGTATACTCTTTCAATATAGGTTTTATCTTCGCATCATCTGCTCCATAGTATTCTCCGTGGTACTCACGAAAACGTGTGGTACCGTTCTCGTTACCACCGTAGCCCACATAGTAGAGGCTCAGCGTATTGTAATTCTTGAACTCACCGTTGCGCCATGTGCTGCGGGCAAAGAAGTCGTCCGGATGCCGGGGATCACCGGCACCCCAGAAGCAATTCAAGTCGCTGAGACGGTCGTATCTTCCATTTTCAATCACCACCTGTACCCGGTAGGTAATCTCATAATCTCCCGTCAACCGTTCCTTATACCAAAGGGACAGCCCGTCCGGAGATACAATGTCCATCGTATCACCGATACATGTAATTTCCACTTTTCCGGAAGAATCCTCCACTACCCAATCGGCAAGTCTGCAAGAAGTCCCTGCCTCCATGCCGGGAAAGACTAATAAGAGAAGTTGCATCAAAAGAAGTTGTAACCGCATATTTCAATGTATTAGTACGGGTACAAAGAAACCCCTCTTTTTGGGAAAAGAGGGGCATAAATCGTACAGAAGAAGGATAAAATAATGATTGAGGCGGATTTCTGCCCCAACTTCTTCAGGGATAAAGCTCTTCGAAAGCCTTGTTCTCCTCTTGTACCGTCTGAATAGTCTCTTCCAGCTCACTGATAGGGAGATCGAAGTTATACCAGTCGTTATAGCAGTCGGTGACATACCATTTACCGTCTATCAAATCAAAGACCACACGAAGGGAAGGTTCGGATTCATCATAGCCTGCTTCAAACTCCTTATGGACCGGTTCATTGACAGTGAAGTGAGAAATATAAGTGCCTCCTTCCTCTTCGGTAGTACGCCCTTCCTTCAGTGTTTCTCCGTCCAGTAATGCCCACTTTTCGCGGGTAAAGGGAAAAGTCTGTTCCGTCTCGCCATCATCTTTCAAAAGGGTAATGGGAGACTTCAAAGGAAACTTGACTCGGGAATACTGGAATGAAGCACTGGACGTGAATTTCTGGAGGAATGCCTTGAAATCCTCCTCTTCGGCAGCCAAGCCATTGGAAGTTGCCAGCATAAGTGCCGCAAACAGACAAAAAACGCAGTGAATAGCCTTCATATACTCGGATTAATTTTCAATGCGCAAAGATACAATAAAAGTAATAAAGTACTAAGGTGATGAGATGATAAATATTATCATCTGTGCTTCAGATACTCATAACCAAACCGGCAACGCAAGCAGTCCTTCTTGTCACAATATTCCTTTTGAAGTTGGAGCAAGGCTTGTGAATCGGCAGCGGTAAATACCGGCAAACCGGCACCATCCCAAAGACGGGTTACGTGGTTATTCTCAGCCTTCAAGGACTCCAGAAAACGGGTGGCACGGTCGCACAAGACTTCATCAACCTTGTGCAGGCCGTATGCATAAAGAAACGGGATGACTGTATTGATGATAATCAGGTTCAAAGCGCCATCCCCTATCCGCTTTTCCCGGCGAGGCGATACCTTCTTGAAGTTGAAGTGCTCCTCCCAATACACGGAAGTCCCGGCAGTCAGTATCTTCTTCACCGCCTCCAATGTTTCAGCCTCCATGACGCGCGAGAAGAGTGACTGCTCCTTGTAATACAGATTGGCAAGCTGGGCCAGGCGCACATGCGGAAAGTTATCGGGGCGAAGGCGCAGGAACCGCCACTGCTCAACGGGCATAGAAGCCGGCAACCGGAACTTATGTCGCAGGTAGCGGAATTCTTTCCGAAGTTTCAAATAATAATCATCCGCCTCTGCCGGTTCCTCCTCTAATAGCCCTGCCTGCCCCAGAAAGAAAGCCTCCACTTGAAACGGGTTGTCCCGATGTTTGTCTACGGCACGGAACGGAAGGCGGCTTGCCCATGCTTCAAAAGCATCTCCATTCAGTCCGAAGCCGAAGTTACGGGCAAGGGTAATGAAGAAAACATCTTCCCAATGATGGTTGCAGCGTTCGAGCCGCCGGGATATGGCACGTGCCTTCTGCTCAAAACGTTCTACCTGCAAAGCAGACAGCCAGGAGTGGATGGTCAGCTTCGGAAGCGATGCAAGGATGGAATAGCAGGGAGGATAAATCTCTGTCTGCCGAAGCTCTTCATAGCGCAAGCGGACAGTGTCGGGGCAAGTGAGCACCATCTGGGGAACCAGCTCACCGTTCGTGCGGTACACATCACAATTCGATTCGCCTACCACGTGCAGAATGACAGTATCATACGCCTTGTCGCGGTCGTGCCTATGGAGCAACCAGTCTGATGCCTGCGTATGTACTTCGACGTTGCCCACCCAAAGCGTACCGTCTATTTTCAATTTGGCATTAAAGAAATCGGGGCCTGCATTCATATTCGGCAAACCGGGATCTATCACTTCGACCGGCTGTCCGGAGGTTGTTTGGAGTGCTGACAAAGGAAATATTTTGTGCTTCCAAACGTAATGCAGTAGTTGTTCCATGTTAACAAGACGTTAATGTTGAGTACAAATGTAAGAAAAAGATTATCTTTGCGACCTATAGTTTGTTGATAAACTAAATAAAAACAGATAGAAACAATGAAAATCGCATTAATCGGCTACGGGAAAATGGGCAAGGAAATCGAGAAAATAGCCCTCACCCGCGGACATGAAATTGTAAGCATCATCGATGCCGACAATCAGGAAGAATTTGAATCGGCAGCTTTCAAGAGCGCCGACGTTGCCATAGAGTTTACCAACCCCATGGTCGCATACGACAACTGCATGAAGGCATTCCAGGCCGGAGTCAAACTGGTATCCGGCAGCACGGGATGGATGGCGGAGCATGGGGACGAAGTGAGAAAGCTTTGTACCGAAGGTGGCAAAACACTGTTCTGGTCGTCCAACTTCAGCCTGGGAGTAAGCATATTCTCTGCTGTCAACAAGTACCTTGCAAAGATAATGAACCAATTCCCTGTATACGACGTAGCAATGAGTGAAACGCATCACATCCATAAACTGGACGCTCCGAGCGGTACGGCCATCACGCTTGCCGAAGGTATTCTGGAGAATCTCGACCGTAAGGACAAATGGGTGGAAGGAACTTTCCAAGCTCCCGACGGGACCGTTTCCGGCTCTACGGAATGTGCTGCCAACGAACTGCCCATAAGCTCTGTGCGCGAAGGTGAGGTTACGGGAATACACAGTATCCGCTACGACTCCGAAGCCGACAGTATCACCATTACCCACGATGCCAAGAACCGCAGAGGATTTGCATTGGGAGCTGTCCTTGCGGCCGAATATACCGCCAAGCACGAAGGTGCCTTGGGGATGAGTGATCTATTTCCATTCTTAAAAGACTAAAACATCATGAGAAAAGCAACACGCGCCCAATGGATTAAGTTCGGTATAGTCACCCTACTCTATCTCGCCTTTCTGGTCTGGGTAAAAAGCTGGTTGGGACTGATCGTACTACCCTTCATTTTTGATATCTACATCAGCAAGAAAATACCCTGGGGATTCTGGAAGAAATCAGAAAATCCTGCCGTGCGCAGTATTATGAGCTGGGTAGACGCTATCGTATTTGCATTGGTAGCCGTCTACTTCGTAAATATATACGTGTTCCAGAATTATCAGATACCGTCTTCCTCACTGGAGAAATCCTTGTTGGTAGGCGATTTCCTTTATGTCAGTAAGATGAGCTATGGTCCGCGCGTACCGAATACACCGCTTTCCATGCCGTTGGCACAACATACACTGCCGGTATTCAACACCAAATCGTACATCGAATGGCCCCAATGGGAATACAAACGTGTGCCGGGCTTCGGCAAGGTAAAGCTGAACGATATTGTAGTATTCAATTTCCCGGCAGGCGACACGGTAGCCACCAATTTCCAGCAGACGGACTTCTATACCCTTGCTTACGAAGAAGGGAAGCGCGTGTATCCCAACAAAGTGAATATGGACAGCCTGACACGCAAACAGCAACGTACTGTTTATGACTTGTACTACAACGCCGGGCGTAACCTCATACGCTCCAATCCGAGAATGTACGGAGACATTGTCATACGCCCCGTTGACCGCCGTGAGAACTACGTAAAACGTTGCGTAGGCCTGCCCGGAGACACACTGCAAATCAAGAAAGGGCAAGTATATATCGACGGCAAGGCCATCGAGAACCCGACAGAAATGCAGTTCAACTACTTTGTGCAGACTACGGGACCCTATATCACCGATGACATGTTCCGTGAACTGGGAATCAGCAAAGAAGACCAGACACTGATGACCGATGGCCTGGGCTGGGAAGAAAATCTGATTGAAATGGGATTGGACCGTCGTGATGCCCAAGGAAGGCTAACCCCGGTCTATCATCTTCCGCTTACCAAAAAGATGTACGAAACCCTTTCGGGCAACAAGAAGCTCATCAGCAACATCATCATTGAACCGGGGGAATTCTCGGGACAGATGTATCCGTTGAACCTCTATACGAAATGGGACCGTAACAACTATGGCCCGATATGGATACCCGCCAAAGGTTCTACCATCAAGCTGACTGAAGACAACCTGCCCATCTACGAACGCTGTATCGTTGCTTATGAAGGCAATAAGCTGGAAGTCAAAGAGGACGGAATCTACATCAATGGACAGAAAACCGATACCTATACTTTCAATATGGACTATTACTGGATGATGGGCGACAACCGCGACAAGTCTGCCGACTCCCGCTACTGGGGATTTGTGCCGGAAAACCATGTGGTGGGAAAGCCTATCGTAGTATGGTTGTCACTTGACAAAGACCGCGGCTGGTTTGATGGCAAGATACGCTGGAACCGGATTTTCAAGTGGGTGGACAATATTAAGTAATAAAACGGTAAAGCATAAGATGAGAGGATAAGAGCTACAAAATGAAAAGTTGGAAGATAGCAATTGCAATGGTTGGAGTGGCACTCACCGTAGTGCTACTTCGAAG
The DNA here is from genome assembly GCA_905197435.1 of uncultured Bacteroides sp. Taxonomy (GTDB): domain Bacteria; phylum Bacteroidota; class Bacteroidia; order Bacteroidales; family Bacteroidaceae; genus Bacteroides. The sequence goes on along the minus strand of CAJJYX010000144.1, from coordinate 3,303 downwards.
TTGTGTTGCAACTTCCTACCTTATCCCTTCTTCCGGTATGGAAAACTCACTGTACCAAGGCGAGCGTATTCTTGTGAACAAATGGAGCTACGGCTTACGACTTCCTTTCATGAAACTGTGGGGATATCACCGCTGGGCAGACAGCCCAGTGCAAAAAGAAGATATTATCGTATTCAACAATCCTGCCAATCTTTCAGAGCCCGTGATAGACGGGCGGGAAGTGTTCATCGGCCGTTGCATCGGCACTCCCGGAGACACTTTACTAATAGATTCACTCTTTTCGGTGATTCCTTCCGAGAAGAACGCACCCGACCAGACGTTCCTCTATTCTTATCCCAGGCTACGGGAACGGCAACTGGACTCATTGCTTTCCATTCTTTCCATCCATCCCAACAAGCTATTGGGGCAAGACTCTGTGAGAAACATACGCAGCTTCAGCCGTTACGAGCACTATCTGCTGGAACAAGCCATGAACGGGAACTGCTGGATAGAGCCTGTTGTCAGAGAAGATTCCATGGAAGCGCTGAAACCTCTTATAATACCCAGCAAAGGAAAAGCGGTGCGCGTTTATCCTTGGAACAGAACCTTATTACGCAATACGCTGGTTCTGCACGAAAAGAAGCAGGCCGAAATAAAGAATGACACTCTTTATATAGAAGGCAAGCCTGTGCAGCACTGCTATTTCAAGAAGGATTACTATTGGGTAGGCTCCAACAACTCCATCAACCTTTCAGACTCCCGCCTGTTCGGCTTCGTGCCTAAAGACCATATAATAGGCAAGGCCACTGTCATTTGGTTCTCCAAAGAGAAAGAGACGAAGGCTTTCAACGGTTACCGCTGGGACAGGATGTGGAAAAGGGTGAGCACGGCCGGCAATCTTACCATCCCCCACTCCAAACGCCTTTTGAACGGGGCATTTCTCCGGCACCGGGAAGCAAAGGGTTCGGCACCGAGGAGCAAAGGGTTCGACACCGGGGAACACCCCCTTCGCCACCGGAGAACTCTGCCTCCCCCAATGGCAAAGGAACAATAGCCCCGAAAAATCTTGCAGAAATCATCTGCCAAACAAAACATTTCAATAACTTTGCTTTCGATAAACATAGCGATAGAAGTTTGTATATGTTATGATTGGAAACCAACAACATTCTATTTTATCGCTATCTGGCAAATATTCAATATATTACAATTCATCAGACAGACGTTAAATTCAATTGCAAACAGTAAATAAATTGATGAGAACCGTATTTCTTTCTTCTGCCTATCTGGCTCCCGTTGAGTATTATACCAAATTATTGGCATACGACAAAGTGTTCATCGAGCAGCACGACCATTATATGAAACAAACCTACCGCAACCGCTGTACCATTGCTGTACCTGACGGTGAACTGGCACTTTCCATTCCCATCGTTAAACCGGACACTCTGAAATGCCCGATGCGTGACATCCGCATTTCCGACCATGGCAACTGGAGGCATCTGCATTGGAATGCCATAGAGTCGGCTTATAACCACACCCCTTTTTTTGAGTATTATAAAGACGATTTCCGCCCTTTCTACGAAAAGAAATATGAATTTCTTGCCGATTTCAACGAAGAACTATGCCGCCTCATCTGTTCCTTGATAGATATACAGCCTGATATGGAACGTACCTCTGAATACCGGACTGAATTCACTCCTGATGAAACAGACTTCCGCGAACGCATTCATCCGAAAAAGGACTTTGCTCTGGAAGATACAGAGTTCTCGCCACAGCCCTATTATCAGGTATTTCAGGAAAGACTCGGGTTTCTGCCCAACCTGAGTATCATAGACCTTCTGTTCAATATGGGGCCGGAGAGTTTGCTGGTGTTGCAGCAAAGTCACATTTACCGGTAAATTCGCTTTGATTTCACCGGACGGGAGCATAGACTACCTACTTACTGAATTTTTGCAGGAACTCTGACAGTCCCTCTCCTTCTCCCAGTCCCAGCTTCTTCCGCAAGCGGTAGCGGCTAATCTCAACCCCACGCAAGGAGATATTCATCAGCGGAGCTATCTCCTTGGAAAGCAGGTTCATCTTTATATATGCACATAGCAGCTTATCCTTGTTATTCAACTCCGGATACGCCTCCTCCAGCTTACTGAAGAAGTCATGATGCACCGAATCGAAAGTAGTCTGGAAAGCCTGCAAATCATCGTCATGCTCAATACTTGTATCGATGTGCCCCAACAGGCGGAGCGTTTTGCGGCGGAGAGATACCAGGTTCTCTTCATTGATGGCATGCGAGATGCCCAGCACCTCCTTCTTGATATCCATCAGCATCTCGTTCTTACGTACAATATTCAACGTGGTGCGGACCAACTCCTCCGACTTATGCTGCAACTCGGCCTGCAAATTTGCCTCTTTCAAGGAATCTATCTTTTTGTCCTTCAAATCGTTCGTCTCCTCAAAGGCTTGCTTCTGCCGATAAAGTTCCAGCTCCTTTTGCTGCAACAAACGTTTCTTGCCTGCAACCACCCGGCCATAAACAACATACAGTCCCAGGCACGCGGCGACAACGTACAGCAGCATACTCCACCAAGTGCGATACCAAGGAGGCAACACTTTGAATGCAAAGGTAGTCATCACCGGTTCTTTGTCCATGTCTGTCAACAGTTTGACACTGAATAGATAATCTCCTTCAGGCAGACCGGTAAACTCTTTCATGCTGTTCTCGCTAAACTCACTCCACTCTCCCTCATCATTTCCTTTGCTCAACTTATATGAGAAGAGGGCTGAAGATGCCGCCTCGTAATTATTCACATTATATTCTATGCGAAGAGAATTATACTTATAAGGAACTACCAACGGTACATCTTCATAGCGATAGCTACGGCCATATATCAGTGAGTCTCTACGGCCGGTCAGGTACACATGGCGTATCTGCAAGGCCAACCGTTCCTTGCCCGCTTCCACAGACGAAGGCCGTACCAGTGCGAAGCCATCTTCCGTACCGACAACGGCTTCGTCTCCGCAAATCTCCACGTGCTCATAATTCTCAATCAAAGAACCTTTAAGGAAAAAGTCACGAGGGTTCTTTATATAAACGTTTTTCACCGCATCGTAGCGCAACAGTTTCAAGGAACCACCCGATACATACCAAATGTTATGGGACATATCCATCGTCAGATAAGTATAAGGTTTTTTGCCATCCAGCATACTCTCCAATTCCGAATACTCCTCCAAAGAATCTGTCGACGGATTGTAACGCCATAACCCATAATAAGAAGCCACCACAAGCTCATTGTTCACCCAAGCCAGCGAAGCCTCGCTTCCGGCAGGGAA
>CAJJYX010000143.1 GCA_905197435.1 uncultured Bacteroides sp. | reverse complement strand
GAAAAGCTGAAAAAAGAGATCAGCAGATTTAAAAATTCCATGCAGAGTCCGGCAGAAGCGGGCGTGATCCGTACATATATTGAAACCATGCTGGAAATGCCATGGAATAAGCGGGCTGAGGATTTTACAGACATTGCATATGCGAAAGAGCTTCTGGAAGCAGAACATTACGGACTGGAAGAGGTTAAAGAACGTGTGCTGGAGTTTCTGGCAGTACGTGCTCTTACGAAAAAGGGTGACAGCCCGATCCTGTGTCTGGTAGGTCCTCCGGGAACTGGAAAGACAACGACATTGGTGGAAGCCATCTACGAAACCTTGCATCGGGAACCGCAGGTCCTGGTATGTGCCCAAAGCAATACTGCCGTCGACTGGATTTCAGAGAAACTGGTAGATAGAGGCGTCAATGTTTTACGTATCGGCAATCCGACACGCGTAAACGATAAGATGCTTTCTTTCACGTACGAGCGCCGTTTCGAGAACCATCCGCTTTATCCGGAGCTATGGAGCATCCGGAAAAGCCTTCGTGAACTGGGTAGCCGTGCCCGTCGTAGCAGTTACAACGAACGCGAAAGTGTGCGTAACCGTATGAGCCGCCTGCGTGACCGCGCCACCGCCTTGGAAATACAAATCAATACAGAGCTTTTCGATGGAGCACATGTCATTGCCTCCACGTTGGTAAGCAGCAATCACCGATTGCTCAACGGACGCCGTTTCAATACCCTTTTTATTGACGAAGCAGCCCAAGCTTTGGAAGCAGCCTGCTGGATAGCTATCCGAAAAGCAGACCGTGTGGTGTTGGCAGGTGACCACTGCCAACTTCCCCCTACCATAAAATGTTACGAAGCTGCTCGTGGAGGACTCGAACGGACATTGATGGAAAAAGTGGTGTCTAACAAGCCGGCTGTTGTCTCTTTGCTGAAAGTACAATACCGTATGCACGAAGAAATCATGAAGTTTCCTTCCCTATGGTTTTATAACAGAGAACTGGAAGCTGCTCCCGAAGTGCGCTACCGGGGAATCTTGGACTGGGACACCCCCATCAACTGGATTGACACCTCTGAAATGGATTTTAAAGAAGAATTTGTGGGAGAGACTTTTGGACGTATCAATAAAGCAGAAGCAGATCTGCTTCTATCAGAATTGAAAATCTACATCAACCGAATCGGGGGTAATCGCATTTTGGAAGAAAAAATAGATTTCGGTATCATTTCTCCTTACAAAGCACAAGTGCAATATCTCCGTAATAAGATAAAAACAGACGCTTCACTAAAACCTTACCGCAATCTGTTCACCGTAAATACGGTAGATGGCTTCCAAGGGCAAGAACGCGATGTTGTCTTCATCAGCCTTGTCCGCGCCAATGAAGAAGGCCAGATAGGATTTCTGAATGACTTAAGGAGAATGAACGTTGCCATTACCCGGGCACGCATGAAGCTGGTGATATTGGGAGAGGCAGAAACGTTGAAACATCACGGCTTCTACCGGAAGCTACTGGAATTTATTCAAAGTTTAAAGTAGTCAATGATAAAAGGAAATCCCTCTTTCAGTAAAACCGAAGGAGGGATTTCTTTTATTGTTATAAAGCAGATTAATTGTTTTCCGGACGGAGTTTACGAACGGTAACGGCAGTCTGCCACATTTCGCTTTCACGCAAAGCCTTCAATTCCGCATTCAACTTCTCACGATAATCAGGTTTGGAGTTGCTATCGATAGAAATCTGAGCTTCGTTACCCGACTTCACACTTGCATACAATTTCTGCATAACCGGCTTGATGGCATCATGGAACGGAGTCATCCAATCCAAAGCACCACGCTGAGCTGTAGTAGAACAGTTGGCATACATCCAGTCCATACCGTTCTTAGCGAACAACGGCATCAAAGATTGAGTCAACTCCTCTACTGTTTCATTGAATGCTTCAGACGGTGTATGGCCGTTTTCGCGCAACACTTCATACTGTGCCAACAGCAATCCTTGGATAGCTCCCATCAATGAACCGCGTTCACCAGTTAAGTCGGAAGTAGCTTCACGGATGAAAGTTGTCTCAAACAAATAACCAGAACCGATACCGATACCTAATGCGATTGTCTTGTCAAAAGCCTTGCCCGTAGCATCCTGATAAACAGCGTATGATGAGTTCAGACCACGACCTTCGAGGAACATGGTACGGAGTGAAGTACCGGAACCTTTAGGAGCAACCATAATAACATCAATATCTTTAGGAGGAACTACGCCTGTGCGGTCGTTCCAAGTAATTGCAAAACCATGAGAGAAGTAAAGAGCCTTTCCTGGAGTCAAATAAGGCTTGATAGTCGGCCATACAGACATTACAGCAGCATCAGACAACAGGCACATAACGATAGTACCTTTCTGACAAGCTTCTTCGATGCCGAACAAAGTCTCACCCGGCACCCATCCGTCAGCTACCGCCTTTTCGTATGTTTTACCCGGACGCTGTCCTACAATCACATTGAAACCGTTATCACGCAAGTTACAAGCCTGCCCCGGGCCTTGTACGCCATAACCGATTACTGCAATTGTTTCATCTTTCAAAATCTCACGTGCTTTTTCCAAAGGAAATTCTTCGCGGGTCACTACATTCTCGATAACACCGCCAAAATTCAATTGTGCCATTTTTTGTTTTAATTTTTATTGTGGCTTACGCCAACGTTGATAAATTTATTTATTTCTCTACAAATATCACTTTAGAACGGCAAACCACTTCACTGCCATTCTTTTTCACTTCCACATCGTAAACGCCACCGCCGGCATCATCCATGAACAAAGCCAACTCATCTCCATAATAGCTCTCTGCTACATATGCCATTTCAAAACGACGGATGCGCTTCTCTTTATACATCTCTATCGGAAACAAATCAAGAATATGTTCAATATAACGAATACTGTTCACATGCCCATTGATGTCAATATCGCTATATTTAGCTACCAAAGTAGCGGCCGGCTCCTTTGAAGTCACCTTTATCCGCGAAGGCTTTTCAATCGGACATGGCTCATCGCAAACATAATCTACAATACTACCACTGTGAAGAGCCAACAAATCTGCCGGTTTACGGGTATTCATGCTAATCATCGCCCACACAGAACGTGCGTACCCTATCTTTCTGCCCATCTTATCGATAATAGCGAAATTACGATCGGTAAAAAGACGATAAACATTTTCCACCCAAGTCTGAATGGAGAAATCTTCGTACTGATAAGGCATTTCATCCAATTCGACAGCCAGGCGGGACAACACCCAGGTATAATTATCCTCATTCAATGTAGCAATACCAAATCCCCGGTCACTGGCATGAAAGCCTGCACAATTCAACAAATGGTTGCCCAATACTCCCATTGTCAGTCGTCCGGTAAAGTCAACATGAAACGGTTCGGCCACAAACTTATAAGTACCTATCTTGTCGTTTTCACTCATAATAGTTCTTGCTCTTTACTTTGACGATATTTTGCTTCACGAGTCGCCAAATATTCATTAACACGTTCAAAGCAACTGGTCGTAATGGCTACACGCCCTGAACGGACAAACTGAAGTACGCAATCCAATTCGCGCAACTCTTCATAAAGGCTGGATATCTCTTCACTCATGCCATTCTTCTCTACAATAGCGAAAACAGCATTCACCTCTACAATACGCGCATTGTATTTACGGATAACTTTGGACACCTCCGGCTTTTCTTCCAATGTAGGAGTCGTTATTTTATAAAGGGCAATCTCATGCTGGTAAATCTCATCGTCCGTGAAATAATGAGCTTGCAACACATCTATTTTCTTGGTAATCTGCTTGGTTACCTTTTCAATGGTATCCTTGTCCGTCCAAGCGGTAATGGTATATTTATGCACACCCTTGATAGAGGAAGCCGATACATTCAAACTTTCGATGTTTATCTGCCGACGGGTAAACACAGCCGTCACCTGATTCAGCAAACCTGCAAAGTTTTCCGAATGAACAATAATCGTATATAATGTCTTATCCATGTTTTCTTATTACAAATTACTAATTATAAAGTTGCCATTTACGACTACAAATATTCAAATGCCTCCAAGTATTCACTCATTCGCAATTTGTAATTTGTAATTCGTAATTATCTCAGCATTCCAACAGCATCTGATTGACCGAACCACCCGGAGGCGTCATCGGCATTACATTCCCTTCCTCCTCCACACAAGCTTCGAGCAGGAACGGGCCATCTGTTGCTATCATCTCATCAATCGCTTTTCCCAATTCTTCGCGAGTTATTACCCTGCGTGCCGGAATATCGTATGCCGAGGCAATCTTCATATAATCCGGATTCATCATCGGTGTAAACGAATAGCGATGATTGAAGAACATTGCTTGCCATTGGCGAACATTACCCAAGAAATTATTGTTCAACAAAATCATCTTTACCGGAGCCTTTTGTTCCATAATAGTGCCTAATTCCTGCAAATTCATCTGTAATCCACCATCTCCCATGAATGCACAGACCGTACGGTCCGGACGTCCGAAAGTAGCGCCAATAGCAGCCGGAAGGCTGAAGCCCATGGTACCCAGACCACCGGAAGTAACAATGCTGCGCTCCTTGCTGTACTTGAAATAACGAGCGGACATCATCTGATTCTGACCGACATCAGTCACCAATATCGCCTCGTTATTGGTCGCCTCGCTTACGGCACGTATCACCTCACCCATACTCAGCACTTCTCCTGCCGGGTGTAACTCCGGACGGATTACTTTCTCCTCCTCCACTTCCTCGTATTGCCGGAAACTGTCAATCCACTCCTGATGTTTGGCTGGCTTCAGCAATCGGGTAACAGCAGGCAACGTCTCTTTGCAATCGCCCAAGACAGCAACATCAGTTTTTACATTCTTATCTATTTCAGCAGGGTCAATATCGAAATGGATAATCTTCGCCTGCTTAGCATATGTTTCCAGTTTGCCGGTCACACGGTCGTCAAAGCGCATACCTACGGCGATAAGGACATCACATTTATTTGTATTAATATTCGGTCCCAAATTACCATGCATGCCCAACATACCTTTGTTCAAAGGATGACCTGTAGGCAGAGCGGAAAGTCCCAATAAAGTACATCCAGCAGGCAATCCGGCTTTCTCTATAAAGGCACGGAGTTCTTGTTGAGCTTCTCCCAATTCTACACCCTGCCCTACCAGAACCAAAGGGCGTTCTGCACTGTTTATCAGTTCTGCAGCTTGTTGTATAGCTTCCAGCACCATTTCAGGAACAGGAAGATAACTACGGACATAATCCACTTTAGTAGGGGTGTATTCTGTTTTCTCCACTTGAGCATTTTTAGCAAAATCCAGCACTACCGGTCCCGGACGCCCACTCTTTGCCACATAGAAAGCACGAGCCACTGCCCAGGCTACATCTTCAGCACGGCGAATCTGGTAACTCCATTTCGTAATAGGCTGTGTAATGCCCACCAAATCCACTTCCTGAAATGCATCTGTCCCTAAGAAATTCGTTCCGACCTGACCGGCAATGACCACAATAGGAGTACTATCAATCATCGCATCTGCAATACCCGTGACAGTATTGGTAGCGCCCGGTCCACTGGTAACCAAACACACACCAACCTCACCCGATACGCGTGCAAAACCTTGCGCTGCATGGGTTGCTCCCTGCTCATGACGCACCAAAATGTGATTCAAATGATCCCGGTGGTCGTATAAGGCGTCGAATACCGGCATAATGCTTCCCCCCGGATAACCGAAAATAGTCTTTACTCCCTGATGTTCCAAAGAGCGCATCAATGCTTCTGCGCCTGTTATTAAGTTTTCCATCTATTGTTTTCTTTTTACGATGTACTGGTGATATTACTGTCAATCAATCAATCTCACAGCCCCTTTGTCGGCAGAACTTACCATGCTGGCATATGCCTTCAAGGCCTTGGACACTTCACGACTACGGGTTACCGGAGTCATAGGGCGTGCGGCAAGTTCCTCATCCGTCAGTCTCACATGGATAGTGCGCTCCGGAATATTGATTTCAATAATGTCTCCATCCTGAATTTTACCGATGTTGCCACCGGCTGCTGCTTCAGGAGAAATATGTCCGATGCTCAGTCCGGAAGTACCACCACTGAAGCGCCCATCAGTAATCAGTGCACATTCCTTGCCCAAATGACGAGATTTAATATAAGAAGTGGGATAAAGCATTTCCTGCATACCCGGTCCACCTTTAGGTCCTTCATGGGTAATAACAACTACATCACCACTGACAACTTTACCTCCTAATATACCGTCACACGCAGCCTCCTGTGAGTCAAAGACCTTGGCCGGCCCCACAAATTTCCAGATACTTTCATCCACTCCGGCAGTCTTGACGACACAGCCATCCTGGGCTATATTCCCTTTCAGAACAGCCAAGCCACCATCCTTACTGTACGCATGTTCTAAATCACGGATACAACCGGTTGCACGATCCGTATCGAGTTCTTTATACAATATGTCTTGTGAGCCAAGTACCAAATTGAACTTTCCTGCAGCAGCACTGGAATATTTTTCTATTGCTTTCTTGCATACATTCGGGCTGGTAATACTGTATTTGTCTATCGCCTCAGCCAAGCTCATTCCATCCACACGACGGACATCCGTGTCTACCAATCCTCCTTTGGCAAGCTCATTCATAATGGCAATAATACCACCGGCACGATTAACGTCCTGCACATGGTATTTCTGAGTATTGGGAGCTACCTTACATAAACAAGGTGTCTTACGAGACAGCATATCAATGTCATCCATCTTGAAATCTACTCCGGCTTCGTGAGCCACAGCCAACAGATGAAGTACTGTATTAGTAGAACCGCCCATGGCTATATCCAGCGTCATGGCATTCAAAAATGCTTCACGGGTAGCAATACTGCGTGGAAGTACGCTCTCATCCCCTTCTTCATAGTATTTGGTTGCATTCTCAACAATCAGCTTGGCGGCATCTTTAAACAGCTGTTTACGATTTTCATGAGTAGCCACAATCGTACCATTACCGGGTAATGCCAACCCAATCGCTTCATTCAGGCAATTCATGGAATTAGCGGTAAACATGCCCGAACAGCATCCACATGTAGGACAAGCATGCCGTTCAATCTCTGACACCTCTTTATCACTTACACTTTCGTCAGCAGACTTAATCATGGCATCAATCAAATCCAGATGCTGCCCGTTCCACTCCCCGGCTTCCATCGGCCCACCTGAAACGAATACAGTCGGAATATTCAGTCTCATAGCCGCCATCAGCATGCCCGGAGTAATTTTATCACAGTTGCTTATACAAACCATAGCATCCGCCTTATGGGCATTTACCATATATTCCACACTATCAGCAATGATGTCCCTTGAAGGCAGCGAATAAAGCATACCGTCGTGTCCCATAGCAATACCGTCATCAATGGCAATGGTATTGAACTCTGCGGCAAAACATCCCAGCTTTTCAATTTCTTCCTTAACAAACTGTCCTATTTCATGCAGGTGTACATGCCCGGGGACAAACTGTGTAAACGAATTGACTATAGCAATGATAGGTTTCCCCATCTGTTCCTTCTCCATGCCATTGGCCGCCCACAACGCACGGGCTCCTGCCATACGGCGACCTTGTGTACTGAACGAACTGCGTAACTGATGCTTCATTTTCAAATCTCCTTTTAATAAAAAAGCCTCTCCCACCATAGTGAGAAAGGCTTTAAAAAATATCTTCTAACGTACGAATACATACACAAACCTTTCTCACGCTCTTGATGCCACCACCACGACGCGAATAATATGCAAGACTGCCAGGTTAATAGATGTATGTAGATTCATAACTAAATTTTTCTTTTTTGTTTCAATCGTGCTGCAAAGGTAAGGGCTTTTTTATAATCTCCAAACAAATTGATGAAAAAAATAAGGTAAACATGAATAATCGTAAGGAAATACCGCTCTAAAATCCTATTTTATCACCTAATGATTATAACTGAAACTCTTTGGGTAGTCAATAAAAGTATATTTCCCTATAACTGAAACCACTTAATAATCTGAAAATTACCAAAGACTCTCTGCATCCCGAAACAAATAATTCGTATCTTTGTCTTTTCAAATACTCAAAAACAGTATTTACTAATTAAATAAAGGACAAAAAATTAATGGAAACAGTAGAAAACAAGTACATCACCGTAGCATATAAGCTGTACTCAATAGAAAACGGAGAAAAAGACTTCACGGAAGAAGCGCCAATAGAACATCCTTTTCAGTTCATCTCAGGGCTGGGAATGACTCTCGAACCATTTGAAACTCAAATAAAAGATCTGGAAATAGGAGACAGATTCGATTTTACCATTCCTGCATCAGAAGCTTATGGTGAATATGACGAGGATCATATCATAGATCTTCCCAAAGAAATTTTCATGATAGAAGGAGAATTCGACAGTAACCGTGTAGTAGAAGGTGCCGTTATACCTTTGATGACTTCTGAGGGACAACGCATCAACGGAAGCGTGGTAGAAATAAAGGAAGACGTTATTGTGATGGATATGAACCATCCGCTCGCAGGTTGTGATTTGAACTTCACCGGAGAAGTAGTGGAAAGCCGCCCGGCTACGAACGAAGAACTTGCCGAAGTAGCCCGTATGATGGGTGGCGGCTGCGGCTGCGGCAGCTGCGGTTGTGGTGACTGTGGCGACG
>CAJJYX010000142.1 GCA_905197435.1 uncultured Bacteroides sp. | reverse complement strand
GGCAAATTTGTAAATGATGGGACGTCCCAGCCACTTGGCCAGATAGTAGTTAATCAACGCTCCGATATTTGCCCCTATGGTTGCAAACAGCACCACCAGATATATGTTCATACTGTCATTGTTGGCAGCTTTCCATGCGGCAGGAGGGACTACTACTTCCGAGGGGAAGGGGATAAATGAACTTTCAATGGCCATCAATAAAGTGATGGTCCAGTAGTTGAGGTGGTCAAGGCACCATTGGATAAAGGCTACAGATTCCATTTTCTATATAATTGCTGTTATTGTAATGCGTTGAAAATATTCCTCATCGCTATGGCCAGTTCTTCCTGATTCTCTTCCTGCAGTATCTGCTGCAATCGATCCAGCTCCTCCAGCTCGAACGGATGTTCGCACAGTTGGTTGTACTTCATGAAGTTTTCCTTGTCTTTGAGCAGCATATACAGAGAGGTTAGCTTTTCGTTGATACCAATAAAGTCCGGCTCCATCTCTTTGACATGTTCAAAGGCCAGCTTGGCATAGCTCAGTTGCCCTATTTCCATGCTGGACATGCCTATTTCGTACCAGGTGTCTGCATAGGGGGCATATTCTAAAGCCTTGGCCCATTTTTTCACACCTTTCTCATATTCTCCTTCCTCCATGTAGATACGCCCTTCAACCAAGTACGGGTCCGTTTCTTCGGGTCCCAGGTCGTATGCCTTTTTGCAATACTGGTGTGCTTTGCGCTTCTTTCCCATTTTGTGCAAGCACAAGGCTGCATTGGCATACAGAGAAGATAAAGTGAGGTCATGGTTGTCTTCTGCAGCTATGGCCTTTTCCAAATAGTCATATCCTTCTTTCCATTCTCCTTTGGAGGCTTTGTTCAGACCGATGATGGTGTTGATGAAACCATGGGAGACGAGATGGTACTTTTCGGCCAGCAGGTAATTCTCCATGGCACTTTCCTCATTTCCCAATTGGAAGAAGGCATGTCCTTTCATTAGGTAAGCATCGGCAAACTCGTCATCGGCCACAGTGGCATAGTCGCATGCTTCGATTGCCTTGTCGAGCATCTGCTGCTCAAAGTAGCAGCGAGCCAGCCCAAACCAGTAAATAGCCGAATATGGGTTTTTGTCGATCAGCTTATTGAAAAAGAAGGAAGCTTTGTCGAAGGCTCCCTCGGCATAGTAACAGTCACCGGTAACGGCGATGTAGGATTCCTCTTCGGCATATCTTTCATGTCCGCGTGCCAGCCATGCCAATGCTTTTTGGGGGAGTCCCATGTCGATGTACATGTAAGACACGTCGATGATATTGGCTAAGTCATCCTTGTCGTCTATGCTGTCGAGCATTGCTTCTGCTTCTGCTTCTTTGCCATCCTTTAACAGTAAGTTGGCTTTCAGCACTTTCACTTCGGAAGACTCTTCAGTAATCCGTCCTATTATTTCTTTGGCCTTTTCTTCATGCTGGTTGTCCAAGAACAGATAAGCCTGTTCTACCAGCAAAGCCGTATTGTCCGGATGTATTTTCAAGCCGTATTCTACGACCTCGGTAGCCATGTCATACTTATGATGCATGGCATACCAGTCGGTGAGGTCGGCTAAGTCATCTGCATCCAGATAGATGGTTTTGTTTTCTGCTTTGGCAGTTTCATATTGTTCTGCCATTTCTTGCAGTTCCTTGTCTCTTCCGGACAGCAGGTTTTTTTTGCTCATATTCTTACTTATTGATTTTACCCCAGACGTCTTTCAGGCCTACAGTGCGGTTGAATACCATTTTTTCGGGCGTAGAATCTTTGTCAACATTAAAATAACCGATACGTTGGAACTGCAAGTAGGAGAGGGGAGGCATACCGGCGGCATACTTCTCGATGTAGCAGCAAGGCAGTACTTTCAGGGAGTCGGGATTGATCATCTCCTTCATGGCTGTCAGTGCATCGCAGTTTTTCTCTTCACGGATGGCGGCAAGCTCGTCACGCGGGTTCTCTACTTTCCAAAGACGGTCGTAGAGGCGTACTTCCGCTTCGAGGCAGTGAGCGCAGCTTACCCAGTGGATGGTACCCTTCACCTTACGGTTGGCTCCGGGCAGACCGCTCTTCGTCTCGGGATCATATTCGCAATATACTTCGGTGATTTCACCGGCTTCGTTCTTCTTGCAACCGGTGCATTTCACGATATATGCATTCTTCAGGCGCACCTCTTGTCCCGGTGTCATGCGGAAGTATTTCTTCGGAGCATCTTCCATGAAGTCGTCACGCTCCATCCAGAGTTCACGGCTGAATTCAATGGAGTGGTTTCCTTCTTCGGGATGTTCGGGATTGTTTATGGCTTCCAACTCTTCCACTTGCCCTTCGGGATAGTTGGTGATGATGAGTTTCACCGGATTCAATACGGCAGATACACGGATGGCACGGTCGTTCAGGTCTTCGCGCACGGCGCTTTCCAGCAGGGCGAATTCATTGAGCGCGTCATACGTGGTATAGCCTATCTTGTCGATGAACTTATGTATGGATTCCGGAGAGTAGCCGCGGCGGCGGAAACCACAGATGGTCGGCATACGGGGATCGTCCCAACCGTTTACCAGGCCTTCTTTGACCAGTGTCAGCAGGTTGCGCTTGCTCATCAGCGTATAGCTGAGGTTCAGCTTGTTGAACTCGTACTGATGGGGGCGGTTATCGTTGAGGTCTTTGCCTTCCTTCACCCAGTCCACAAAGAGGTCGTAGAGCGGACGGTGGGGCACAAACTCCAGTGTGCAGAGAGAGTGCGTCACGCCTTCGAAGAAGTCGCTTTGCCCATGGGCGAAGTCGTACATCGGATAAGCCTTCCAGGTAGTCCCCGTGCGGTGGTGCGGATGCTTCACTACACGGTAGATGATGGGGTCGCGGAAGTGCATGTTGGGACTTGCCATGTCTATCTTGGCACGGAGCACCATGGCACCTTCCTCAATCTCACCGCTGTTCATCTTCTGGAACAAATCCAGTGTCTCTTCGATAGGACGGTTGCGGTAAGGGCTTTCCACACCGGGCTGGGTGGGAGTGCCTTTCTGGGCGGCAATCTGTTCGGAAGTCTGTTCGTCAATGTATGCCTTGCCCTCTTTGATGAGGCGGATAGCGAAGTCCCACAATTGCTGGAAATAGTCGGAAGCGTAATATTCGTTACCCCATTTGTAGCCCAGCCACTGGATGTCCTCCTTGATGGCTTCTACATATTCCACATCTTCCTTGGTGGGGTTGGTGTCATCGAAACGCAGGTTGCAGACACCGCCGTGTGCGGCGGCAATACCGAAATCAAGGCAGATGGCCTTGGCGTGTCCGATGTGGAGGTAACCGTTTGGTTCGGGCGGGAAACGTGTCTGTACTTTTCCTCCGTTTTTACCTTCTTTTAAATCGTTCTCTACTATTTGCTCAATGAAGTTCAAGCTCTTTTTTTCGCTAGTCTCTTCGCTCTTTATTTCTGCCATAATGCTAATGTTTTCGTATCGTGGGGCAAAGATAGTGCAAATCAGAAGCAGGACAAAATGAATTCATTCATTTTTCATGCAGAGATGCGGCCTATCTTATATAAAGGTTGTACAAATCTTTTTTATCTCGTTAATTCACGGGGATATATCCGCTCTTTTTAATGATGTCCTGTCCGGCAGCCGACAGAACGAAATCGAGCAGGGGAGCTATGGCTAAGGAGTCTTTCCGGTTGTAATAATAGTATAGCGGACGTACTATCGGATATGTCTTATTGAGAGCATTCGCCAGTGTGGGGGCGGCATAATGCTTTCCGTCGTATGAAACGGCCAGCGTCTTGATGCGCGGTGATACATAGGCGAGCCCCACATATCCGATGGCTCCGCGAGTTTGGCTGACGGATTGGATAATGGCTCCCGTAGCCGGCATGGAGAGGCTGCTGCTCATGTAGTTCTTGTTTCTCAGTACGCTCTCCTTGAAAAATTCGTAGGTACCGGAGGAGGTTTCGCGGGAGTAGACTACGATTTTGCGGTCGTCTCCGCCCACTTGCTGCCAATTGGTGATTTTGCCACGGAAGATATCTTCCAGTTGTTGCCGGGTCAGTCGCTTCACCGGGTTGGAGGGGTGGACCACTATGGCAAGGGCATCGTAGGCAATGGGTACTTCTGCCAGGTCTTCTCCGGCACTCTTTGCTTTCATTTTCTCGCTGAATTTGATGGCACGGGAAGCCATGGCGATGTCCGTGGTCTGGTCCAGCAGGGCTGAAATGCCGACACCGGTTCCGCCACCGGTCACGGTGACACGGGTGGCCGGGTTCAGAGCCATGAAATGTTCGGCAGTCTGCTGCGCTATGGGGAGTACGGTATCACTGCCTTTGATGCGTTGTGCCTGCATGCCGGTAGCGGCAACTGCCAGGGCGAGGAATAAGAAAAATCTTCTTGTCTTCATATAGGACTGTAATTATGCACACTGCAAATAAAAACAATAGAAGTTACAAATTTGTTACATACAGTGTGCTTTGAGGTATTGTAATAAGTTTGTAACATGTTTGAAACATTTCTTTCAAACGTTAGTCACACTGCCTTAACATTCAACCCGTTCCTTTGCATACAGAAATCAATAGTCGGCATGAAAAAGATTTTTGAGAAGATTGTAGAAGGTATACTGGCTTGTAGCGGTTTTGTAACAAGCCTAACCATTGTACTTATCGTCGTGTTTCTCTTTTCTGAAGCGCTGGGTTTGTTCAGCAGTAAGGTTATAGAAGAAGGATATGTATTGGCTTTGAATAAGGAGAACCGGGTTGGCGAGCTGACTCCGGCACAGATAAAGAATGTTTTTGATGAGGAGCTGACGAACTGGAGCGAAGTGGGAGGGGAGGACCTTCCTATCCGTCTTTTCCGTTTGGAGGACATCACACAGTATTATACGGAGGAGCAGTTGGGCGCTTCCTATGAAAATGCGGGGGCTTGCATCACAGAGCTGGTGGAGCATACGCCGGGCATCATAGCCTTTGTGCCGCAGCAGTTCATTGTCCGTCCGGATTCGGTGCATCTGTTGAAGGACAACACCATTTCGGTGAAAGATGTCTTTGCCGGTGCCGAATGGTTTCCGACAGCAACGCCCGCTGCACAGTTTGGCTTTTTACCTCTCATTATGGGGACACTGTGGGTCAGTCTTTTTGCCATCCTCTTTGCATTGCCGTTCGGTTTGTCGGTGGCAATCTATATGTCGGAGGTTGCCAATCCTAAGATACGGAATCTATTGAAACCCGTCATCGAGTTGCTGAGTGGCATACCGTCGGTGGTTTACGGCTTTTTCGGTCTGATTGTCATTGTACCGTTTCTGCAGCAAGTGTTCGACTTGCCTGTCGGTGAAAGTGGGCTGGCGGGCAGTATCGTGCTTGCCATTATGGCGTTGCCTACCATTATTACGGTGACGGAAGACGCGATGAGGAATTGTCCCCGCGCTATGCGCGAAGCCAGCCTGGCACTGGGAGCATCGCAATGGCAGACTATATACAAGGTAGTGATACCTTATTCCATCTCTGGCATCACCTCCGGTGTCGTGCTGGGCATCGGCCGCGCAGTGGGCGAGACGATGGCTGTGTTGATGGTAACGGGCAACGCCGCCGTTATCCCCCATACCATCTTGGAACCGCTACGAACCATCCCCGCGACGATTGCCGCAGAACTCGGAGAGGCGCCTGCCGGCGGGCCTCACTATGAAGCGTTGTTCCTGCTGGGCGTTGTGCTGTTTTTCATCTGTTTATTGATAAATTTCACGGTTGAGGCAGTCTCACCTAAACGAAAATAAAAGATGGGTATGATCCATAGAAAGCATCTTTCGCAAAACGTGGCATTCGGCTTGTTCCGTCTGTTGAGCCTGAGTGTGGTGGGGATTCTTTTTGCCATCCTCGGTTTCATCATATATAAAGGTATAGGGGTCATCGATTGGGAGTTCCTCACTACGGCCCCTGCCGACGGTATGACATCCGGAGGTATTCTTCCGGCCATTGTGGGCACATTTTGCCTGATGGCGGGCAGTGCCTTGTTTGCTTTCCCGGTGGGAGTGATGAGCGGCATTTATATGAATGAGTATGTGCCGAAAGGCTGGGTGGTGCGTTTCATACGGATGATGACAAACAATCTGAGCGGCATTCCTTCCATCGTGTTCGGCCTGTTCGGCATGGCGCTGTTCGTCAACTATATGGATTTCGGAGACAGCATTCTGGCCGGTTCATTGACACTGGGCTTGCTGAGCCTACCTTTGGTCATCCGTACCACTGAGGAGGCGCTGAAGGCCATTCCCGACAGCATGCGCGAGGGAAGCCGTGCATTGGGAGCAACCAAACTTCAGACTATCTGGCATGTCATTCTGCCGATGGGAATGCCCAATATCATCACCGGGTTGATTCTGGCACTGGGACGTGTTTCGGGTGAGACTGCACCCATCCTTTTCACTTGTGCCGCCTATTTCCTTCCGCACTTGCCGACCGGCATCTTCGACCAGTGCATGGCACTCCCTTATCATCTCTATGTCATCTCTACCAGCGGCATAGATATGGAGGCGCAACTTCCTATTGCTTACGGCACGGCATTGGTGTTGATACTGATTATTTTCTTGGTGAATCTTCTGGCAAACGCTTTGCGGAAATACTTTGAGAAGAAGATAAAGACAAATTGAAAAAACAACAGGTATGAAGAATAAGATAGAGACTCGTGACGTGAACTTCTGGTATGGCGATTTCCATGCTCTGAGAGGTATTTCCATGAATATTGAGGAGAAATCAGTGGTAGCCTTTATCGGCCCTTCCGGTTGTGACAAGTCTACCTTCCTGCGTCTGCTGAACCGGATGAATGATTTGATTCCCGACACCCGGCTGACCGGCGAGATATGTATAGACGGACAGAATATCTATGGAAAAGGAGTGCAGGTGGACGAACTACGCAAGAATGTGGGCATGGTGTTCCAGCGTCCCAACCCCTTTCCCAAGAGTATTTTTGAGAATGTGGCCTACGGCCTGCGTGTGAACGGTGTGGCCGACAATGCCTTTATCCGTCAGCGGGTGGAAGAGGCTTTGAAAGGAGCCGCCCTTTGGGATGAAGTGAAGGACAAACTGAAAGTTTCTGCCTACGCTCTTTCCGGCGGACAGCAGCAACGCCTCTGCATAGCCCGTGCCATGGCTGTGTCTCCTTCGGTCTTGCTGATGGACGAACCGGCTTCCGCTCTCGACCCCATCTCTACAGCCAAGGTAGAAGAGCTTATTCATGAGTTGAAGAAGCAGTACACCATCGTCATTGTCACTCATAACATGCAGCAGGCTGCGCGGGTCAGTGACAATACGGCCTTCTTTTACATGGGTGAAATGGTGGAATTTGGAGATACCCGGAAGATATTTACGAATCCCGATAAGGTGGAGACACAGAATTATATAACGGGGCGTTTCGGGTAGTGTGTCGTTGCCAATGGAAGCACAGACGTTTCACACGCTTGAAACTAATGGTTTCATACACGAAAAACAAGTTGTACAAAAGTAATCTTAAAATAGAAACATTATGGTAAAGTTTATCGAATCTGAACTCGTCTTGCTGAAAAAGGAAATAGACGAAATGTGGACCCTGGTATATAACCAACTCGACCGTGCAGGCGATGCTGTGCTTACACTGGACCGGGAACTGGCCCAGCAGGTATTGGTGCGCGAGCGCCGCGTCAATGCCTTCGAATTGAAAATAGACAGCGATGTGGAGGACATCATTGCCCTCTATAACCCTGTTGCCATCGATCTGCGGTTTGTTCTTGCCATGCTCAAAATCAATACGAACTTGGAGCGTTTGGGAGACTTTGCAGAAGGCATTGCCCGCTTTGCCATCAACTGTCATGAGCCTGCTTTGGATACTGAATTGGTCAATAAGCTCCGTCTCGAAGAAATGGTTGCTCAGGTACTTTCTATGCTCGAACTGGCCAAGCAAGCACTTCAGGAGGAAAGTCAGGAACTGGCTACTGCCGTGTTTGCCAAAGACAATGTGCTGGATGAGATTAATGCTGATGCGACTGCCATTCTCGCCGATTACATCAGACGGCATCCGGAGAGTGCGCTCTCTTGCCTGAATTTGGTGAGTGTTTTCCGCAAGTTGGAACGTTCCGGCGACCATATCACGAATATCGCAGAAGAAATCGTGTTCTTTATCGATGCCAAAGTGTTAAAACACAGCGGGCGGGAGGAACATGCCTTTCTCATCAGTCTGGCAGGTCTTATGATCGTCTTATTCTGGATCATTCCATATATTTATGATCTTTTTGAAACCATGAAATCATTATTTGTTTTGTAGGTGGGGAAATGGATATTTTAAAGATAGGAGTACTGGGAATTGTGGGGGTCTTGCTTGCGATCCCGTTAAAAGTGCAAAAGGCGGAGTACAGTCTGTTTGTCAGCATGGCAGTATGCATCTGTATTTTTGTTTACATCATATCCAAAATAGAGATCCTGTGCCAGTACGCGAAGTCACTTGAGGCGATGCTCCCGGTGGATGGGACATACCTCGCGCTGATCTTAAAGATGGTGGGGATCACCTATGTGTCGGAATTTTCCGTTCACCTGTGTAAGGATGCCGGATACGGCGCGGTTGCGGCGCAGATTGAGATGTTTGCCAAGTTGTCGATCCTGGTCATCAGTATGCCGGTGCTTATGTCATTTCTGGATGTGATTGGAGAATTTTTATGAAAAAATGGGGCATGGCGGTTCTTGTT
>CAJJYX010000141.1 GCA_905197435.1 uncultured Bacteroides sp. | reverse complement strand
ACAGGCTGCTGGCACAGCTGAGGGCGCTCCTGCATCTGCCCGATGCGGAGGAAGCGCTTCTGGCTGAGCGGCTTCAATCGGTGTTTGAAGCGGAGGGCTATCATGCGCTTTTCGGGAAAACGCAGGGGTATTACGGCCCCTATATCTGGCGGGAAACCGTCCCGACGGTCTATCAGGTCCAGCTGCCGGATGGAACGGCGGAATATACCGTCAATATTCTCAAGGGCTTCATATTCCGCAGCTGGATGGATTATCTGCCCTGCGGCCGGTTTGGTACGGGCGGCTGGGCATCGCCCGACGGCACGATCAACTGCGTCGAGCAGGCGTATGACTTTGCAAGCGAACGATTTCTTGTTTCCCTCCTGAAGCACGAAGCGCAGCATACCGTGGACATGAAGCGATTCCCGGAGATCACTCCGGCGGAGTTGGAATACCGGGCAAAGCTTGTGGAGCTTCATTACTCCGGCGATGTGGGGCTGCTGCAAAAGTTCCTGTCGGAAGCGGATGAAAGCAGAGCGGGCGACAGTCATGCAGTCGCTTCCGCAAGGATCAAACGCGAACTCGCGCGCGAGTTCGCATGCGAGTTCGCGTGCGAGTTTGCGGATACTGACCAAACGGCGCTTTCCCGCATTCAGACACGAGCGCTGACACTGCTTCGCGCACACACGAAAGAAATGAAGGAGAAATACGGAAAACAAAGAACGACCGTCAATGACTGATTTTACATGCCGAGTGCAGCCAATACCTGACGCAGAAACAGATTGGGTACACTCGACATGCAGAATTCAGGTTAACAAAAAAATGTGCATTTGTATGCCGGGAACCTCATTTGTGCATGTTCCGGGCATTATAAACATATCACATGGGTTGTGGGTTTCGTTTTTTTATACTCTTTTGCTCCTCTTCTATCGTACAATAACAAACAGCGGGATGCATTGACAACCGTTCAAAACAGCGGCAAATTCAGTCCGATTCACAACATATCGATAAATGCAATACCGATATGCGAAAAGGGCAATTCCGATTTTGCGCGAATTATGTTACTATACGGTTCGGAAAAACATATGAACCAACGAAAGGAATGTTTAACATGAATAAAATAACCATCATCGGCACCGGCAGTGTGGGCGCAACCATTGCATACACACTCAACACAATGGGCATTGCGTCTGAAATTGTCTTGATCGACATCAACACCGAAAAAGCGCTCGGCGAAGCACTCGACATTCGCCAGGGCAATTCGTTTTTCGGCGGCAATTGCTCCATCTATGCGGGCGATTACTGCGATGCGGCAGGTTCCAATATCGTTATTTTGACTTCCGGCATTGCCCGCAAGCCCGGACAGACCCGTCTTGAGCTTGCGCAGACCAACGTCAACATCACAAAATCCATTCTGCCGCAGATAACAAAATATGCGCCGAATGCGATTTATATCATCGTCAGCAATCCTGTTGACATCCTGACATATGTGTTTTTCAAGCAGTCCGGACTTCCTGCAAACCATATCATTGGTTCGGGCACCGTTCTGGACACATCGCGCTTGCGTGCAAGGCTGTCTGAGTATTATAATATCAATCAGACCAATGTACATGCATATGTATTCGGTGAACACGGCGACTCGTCCTTCGTTCCGTGGTCGGTTGCAAATATTTCCGGAGTGCCGATTAAGGATTGCCCGCAGCTTATCACAACTCCCGGCATGATAAGTCCCGCGCTTGACTTTGCAGAGATTGAGACTTATGTAAAAAAATCCGGCGGAAGAGTTATTGCCCGCAAAGGTGCAACTTTCTATGCTGTTTCGGCGGCTGTATGTCATATTTGCAAATGCCTGCATTCCGGCATCGAAACCACAATGACCGTTTCGACTCTTATGAACGGCGAGTACGGAATCGATGATGTTTGCCTCAGTACGCTCAACCGCATCGGAAGCAACGGCGTCAGCGGCAAGGTCAACATTGCGCTCACGGATGAAGAAATCGGAAAGCTTCGCCGCAGTGCCGATGCATTGAAGGAAGTTATCGGCGGGTTGAACCTTTGATAATACCCGAATACCTGAATGCACTCCGCAAAACGAATAAAGGCTCCACATTGGTTTTTGACAATAAAGAGAGCTTTGGAAGAAAGGATGCTCAAATATGATGAAAGTCAGCTATTTCCCGGGCTGCACGCTGCGCACAAAGGCCAAAGAGCTTGACAGGTGTGCGCGCGCCTGTGCGGAGATTCTCGGCTTTGAATTGTGCGAAATAGAGAACTGGCAGTGCTGCGGCGGTGTTTACGTTTCCGCAAAGGATGAAATTGCAACAAAACTTGCCGCCGTTCGCGCACTTGCTGCCGCACGCGATGCCGGAAGGCCTCTTGTTACGGTATGCTCTGCATGTCACAATGTTATCAAGCAAACCAATCATGCCATGCGAACGGATGAGGACTTTGCAAAAAAGGTGAACCTTTATCTGTCACAGGATAAAAATCCGCCCGCTCCTTATCACGGAGAGACGGAGGTTCTGCATTACTTGGAGCTTGTGACACGCGGCAGCGGTTTTGAAAAAATACGTGCTGCGGTCAAAAACCCCTTAAACGGAAAACATGTTGCGGCATATTACGGCTGCATGCTGCTGCGCCCGGCAAAAGTCATTGAGTTTGATGATCCGGAAAATCCGCAGCTTATCGAAAAACTCATTGCCGCACTCGGAGCCGAACCCTGCGTTTTCCCGGAAAGAAACGAATGCTGCGGCGGGTATACCGTTATGGATGACCCGAATGCAGCGATGAAACGGAGCAGGAAGGTTTATGGGAGCGCATGCATTCACGGTGCGGACGAAATCGTGACTGCATGTCCGCTTTGCCGATATAACCTTGTTAAAAACGGCATGGGTGAAGAAGCCTCCGTTCCCGTTGTTTATTTCACCGAACTCATGGCGGAAGCATTCGGCATTAAGAACGGAGCAGCAAACGGCAGCGCGGCAGGGGAGCACTGCGGCTGCGCTGTCAACGGAAAGGAGTAACTGATGCAGAACAACAAAACCTTACGCGAAAAGGAGCAGATACTCCGAATCAGCGGAGTAAATCCGCTCAGGTGCATGCGCTGCGGCAAATGCTCGGCAACATGTCCGTCATATGAAGAGATGGAATATCATCCGCATCAGTTCGTTTACATGGTGGAACAGGGCGATATTGAAACGCTGATGAAATCGAAATCGATCTATCAGTGCCTTTCCTGCTTTGGCATAATCCACGGCTGCATCATCACCGCTCTCGTGGAAAGGATCCATCGAATAGAAATCTGATTTTCCGTAGAGCTTGGTCAGTTCCTTATAATATAGGTCGGCGATTTCTGTAAATCTGCTGTCGGTAGGAGAGAGGTTGGCAGGACGCTGGTAACCGTTCCACTTGCCGGCATCCGTCACGTTCAGCCCCAGTCTCTTTTTGGCATCGTGAGGCACCATTCCGCAATAGCCCGGTAAGACTGGTTTCATGCCCATCTCCTTCATTCTGGCAAGAATCTTTTTCTGCAGGGTTTCCTGCTGCTTATACCAGTTCAATGGAAGCGGACCTCCCCAACCTTCCAGGTTGTTCATTTCCCACCAGGCAAGAAAGGCTGGTCCGGCGATGAACTTGCCCACTTCTTCCTCTGAATAACCGAGTTTCAGGAGCATATTGCGCCATACGCATTCTGTGCCCACGGCAGCCAGTGGCATATTGATGCCATGCAATGCCATCCAGTCTATTTCTTTCTCCCAGCGCTCCCAATCCCAGAAAGCCATCGTATAAGAGTAGGTGCAATAGTTAAAATCATAACGGAGTGAGAGGGATGTTTCGTGACGCTCTTTCCGGGAAACGGCAGGAAGTACTTGGGGAAGCGATGCTTGCATGCCGTTCCATGATAGCTGGATACCGGCATAATATTTCAGATACCAGTTGATACCTGTCGCTATATTCACGTAATTATTACCACGGACAACAACTTTACTACCTTTCTGATCCAGTTCAAAAAAGTCGTCCGCGCCTTTATTGAGTTCAATAACAAATTTCTTAGATGCTCCCTTGTCAATTCTCTCAAGCAGACCATTGACTGGGTTGGCAGATAAATAAGTCGACAAGCCAGCTACTAACAAAATGGCTAAATAGAGTTTGGTTTTCATGGTATTCATTACTTCTGGGTGATGTACAAAAGTAGGCGTTTATTTTTTTATATAAGGAGAAAATAGAAAAGTTTGGGATGAATATAGTAAAGAATGTGGCAGAAGTAGTCTTTCATCTCTTTCCCAGTTTCGAACTCGGTAAATACCCAAAGAACTCTTTGAAGCACTTAGTGAAGTACTTCGGGTCATTGAAACCTACAGCATAAGCTATCTCGGAAACGTTGATGTCTCCAGGTCCTTCCTGTATCATCCGTTGTGCTACGTTCAAACGGTAATTCTTCATAAACTGTCCGATAGGTTGCCCTGTGAGGTCCTGCATTTTCTTGTTGACGAGCGTCTTGCTATATCCCATGTCACGCACAAAACGTTCCAGATTATATTCCGCATCGGCATAGTGCTCTTTCATCAGGTTGACAGCATTCGTAATGAATGTCTTGTCCCGCGACTCTTCCTTCACATGCAGTTCTTCCACATTGCTGCTGGATGAGAACATCTTCTTATATTTCTTCCGTAAATTCAAGATATTGCGAATACGAAGCCGGAGTACTTCTTCATCAAAAGGCTTACAGAGATACTCATCCACACCTATCTCGAAGCTCCTCTTTTCCTGCACATCCGAGCGAAGTGCCGTAAGCATAAGGAACGGAATATGCGAAGTGGCCAGATTCTCCTTGATGCAGCGGGACAACTCCATACCATCCATCACAGGCATCATCAGGTCGCTAACAATTAAATCTATCGTATGCTTCTGGACTATTTCAAGAGCTTCCTGCCCGTCGCCTGCTTCAAACAAACGGTAATTGCCCACAAGTAACGTACGGATATACGAGCGCATGTCTTTATTATCTTCCACAATCAAGATGGTCTCTTTCTTCTGCGTCTCCTCCGGCTGTAAGGCATCCGGCAGGTACACAGCACCGGAGCTTTCCACTATTTCTCCTTTCGTTTCCACTTGTTCACCGGGAACCAACGGCATCAATATACGGAACGAAGCTCCATGTCCGGGATTATTACGGGCAAAGATTTCTCCCCCATGCAAGTATACAATCCGTTTACACAAGAAAAGACCGATACCCGTACCACTCTGCCCGTAAACCGGATATTTCGTACTCTTCTTAGATTGATAGAAACGATCGAAAATCTTCTCCATGTCTTCCGTCACAATACCGTGTCCCGTGTCACATACATTCATATAGAGCAATTTCTCTCCGCCTTCACCCTTAATGGATGCCACAAATATATCAATGCGGCCACCATCGGGCGTAAACTTAATGGCATTCGAAACCAGGTTAACCAGCACCTTACGCATATATCCGGAATCAATCATCAGGAAGGGACTCTCCAATCGGAAGTAAGTGCATATGTCAATTTGTCTTTCCTTTGCAAAAACCCTGAAAGGTATTAGCAATTCAGATAAGAACTCGACAAAGTTCGTGGAGCGCTTATCCAACACCACTTTATCAATATCCAGTTTCCGGAAGTCCATCAGTTCATTGACCAGGGAGAGCAGATACCGTGAATTCCGTTCGGCTATCTGTAACTGTGCCTTCACCGCTTCGTTCTGCGTCTCCTTCAGAGCATGCTCGATGGGACCGTGAATCAACGTAACCGGAGTGCGGAACTCATGTGTGATATTCGTAAAGAAGGCAATTTTCTCTTCTGTAATCTCTTTCACATGCTGGGCCATGGTTTCCAATTGCTTATTTTGGACTGCCAGTTCCTGTGTACGCAGTTCCACTTGCTTTTCTAATCGTGCTTTCTGTTCGCGATAGCTCCGGGTCTTGCGCTTATAGAATAAATAGATTGCGATGCAAGTAGCTATGACAAGAAGCAGGTAGAACCAGCCGGACTTATAAAAATAAGGCGTGATTCCGACTTCTATTTCAGTCGTTTCTTTCGACCAGCGTCCCAGCTCATCCGTTGCGCGAACCTGCAATGTATAGTTTCCCGGCGGAACAGCCGTATACCGGGCCATGCCATTACCCGGCTGAGTTTCGTTCCATTCCTCTTCGTACCCTTTCAGGCGATAAGCAAAACGAATACGGCTACTGTTTCCATAGTTCTGCGTAGTAAAACCTATGGAGAAACGATTCTCCCGTTCATGCAGGAAGATGCCGGAAGCAAGGGTGATATTCTCTTTCAGATAATCACCACTGGAAGGATAAATCATATTTCCACCAATGGTCAGGGAAGAAAGTTTCACTTGCGAATCCGCAAGTTGTGAGGTTTCATCGTCAGGGTGGATAATAACCAGCCCATCTATGGTTGCCATATAGATAAAGTCATGCTTTTCAGAGTAATGGATACCATTCCAATAAAACTGGGTAGCGGGCAGCCCGTCGGCCTGCGTATAGTTGCTGAATGTCATTGACTGGATATTCAGCCGGGACACTCCATCATTCGTAGTCAGCCACAAGTTTCCCCGTCCGTCTTCCGCCATGCCGATAATCGTATTATTAGGCAGCCCGTGGTGCGTCGTATAGTTTCTGAATACAAAGTGATTATTCTTGTCACTCGTCAATTGATACAAACCGTTTCCGTTACCTCCCAGCCAGATGGTACCGTTTTTGTCTTCCAGAATACTGTTGATTTTTTCCAGTTGGGTGGACTGCGGATCATCCAGTTTATATTTGAGGTATTTATAATCAAAACGTTTATTCGACTTGGCAAAAGAGACGAGGTTTACGATAAAGACACCTTGTGCAGTACCTACCCAGAGGCGTTTCTTGCTATCAATCAGTAAAGCATGGATGGCCTCAAACTCATTGTCAGACCGATCGAACAACACACGGACGAAAGTATCCTTCCGCTTGTCGTAGAAGAGTACTCCACGTGTGGAGCCGAACCATATTCCATGATTAATCACATCCTCGCAGGCACTGTTGATAAAGTCGCCTTCCAACTCAGGAATATTCTCGCGGGTATAGCGTTTGAAGGTACGGTTATTGGGGATATTCAGGTCGATTCCATTTATCCCCACACCCCAAGTATATGCCCACAGGCGGTTATCGGAATCTATCAGGATGCCCATCAAAGTATTGTTACTGACAGAAGTAATATCACTGGGGGAAAAGAGATAATGGGCACAAGATTTATTATCTTCATTCCACTTCAACAAACCGCGCTCTACCAGGGCAACCCAGAGATTTCCATCTTTGTCTTCATCTACCGCATTCACAGGTGTAGGGGCATCGTTTTCGGTATCCGTACTTCTGCATGTCCATAGTTTCGTCTGAAGCCGCTTCGGGGAAAGCAGGTTGATGCCACTGGTCTCAGTACCCAACCAAATAGTCTCACCATCGGTAAACAGGCAGTTGATGGCATTACAGTTGATGGTAACTCCCCCTCGTTCACTGGTCTGACGAATGAATGAAAAAGTATCCGTGTCTTTATCATAGACATTCAGTCCGTTAAGGGTGGATACAATCAGGTGTCCCCGTTCCGTCAGTTTGATATCCGTTATATAGGCCTGGCTCAACATTCCGGGGCGATGGGTGGAGTAACGATAGCGTTTCAGACTTTGCCCGGCATGGTGGTATTTGAATAAGCCACGGTTGGAGCCAATCCACAGCAAATCACCATCTACCTGCATGCAGGAGATCCGCCAGTCTTTACTGAAAGAAATCAGGCTGTCAGACAGTTTCTCCACTCTCAGGAGATGTTCTTCATGCTTCGTGATGCGGCACACTTCATTGTCAATACCTGCACAAACTGTCCAACCCAGATCGGTGACAGCATGCACCGGAGAAGCACACTCACTCTCCAGATGATAGTAATTCCTTATAGCTCCTTCAGCGTCCAGCTCTATACACCACAAATCTTTGTTAGCGGAAATCCAGACATCACCTTGCTTGTCCTTATAAATCGTGCTTATGTTTCCATTCATCAACTTTCGTAGCGGACTGTCTGATGGAACAGGCAACTCCACCAAAGCATAAGTATCCAGGTTGAGTATGTCGATACCACCCTCAGAGGCTATCCAGAGGCGTCGGAAGTTGTCTTCACATACCTTATGGATAAAGTTGTTCTTGAGGCATACCGGGTTCGTTTGAGTGCCATAGTTCAGGAACTGATAACCGTCATAGCGACTTATTCCGTTATGCGTGGCAACCCATACATATCCTTCGGAGTCCTTAAAGATATCGCTCACAAAACTGTAGGGTAACCCTGCTGTTTCAGAAATAAACCTAAAGTTGTATTGACTGAAAAAACGATCCATGCTTTCCGAAAAAAGCGGAGAAAGTTGCACTATACAAATGAAGAATATCAGGATACGCTGTTTCATATACGTTCAAGTTACGAGTTACAAGCTATTCTTTCCCATTCTCCATAGAGAGCGTTTTATATCTACTCTTTTGAATTATTCCGTCAAAATGCCAGACAATTGTATCTTTAGAACATAAAGCGAAGTTCATTCCTATTTCCATGCGTATGAGGTTTATTTACAAAGATAACATAATTCAGTGTAAATCACTCATCTTTTATCGTTTATTGTTAGTGTACTGAATAAGTTGGCTTTTTATAATTTAGGCAATGTGGCTTACTTGTTTCTCCGGCA
>CAJJYX010000140.1 GCA_905197435.1 uncultured Bacteroides sp. | reverse complement strand
GACCCGCTGGAGCCGACCGCCATGCCACGCGAATACATAGTATATACGCGTATCGGGCGTGGAGGATTTGATAATGGCGTGCGTGTAAGTTCCCCGTCGCATATAGTAAACATAGAGCCGGGCATCGTCTATTCCTTTAAAGTAACAGCCGTGAACCAGGGTGGTGAAAGCTTTCCTTCTGAAATTCTTGTCGCTTGCAAAGCCAAACGGGAAAAAGGACAAATACTTATTGTCAACGGCTTCGACCGCATCAGCGGGCCGGCCGTCATAGATACTCCCGATGCTGCAGGTTTCGACCTGTCGCAAGACCCCGGAATTCCTTATCTCTATGACATCTCCCTCTGCGGCGCACAGCAGAACTTCAACCGGAAGGAAGCGGGAAGACACTTGGGAGAGAGCGATGACGAATACGAAGGTATGAAAATCATCGGAAATACCTTCGATTACCCCTTCATACATGGCAAAGCCATCCAGGCTGCCGGGAATTACAGTTTCGTTTCATGCAGCGATGAAGCCGTGGAAAGCGGCATTCTCTCTTTAGAGGACTACCCGATAGTAGATTATATCCTTGGACTGGAGAAAGAAGACAGTTCCAGCAATCCGGCACGTAACACGTATTACAAGACCTTCTCCTCATCCATGCAACGCCTGCTTGCTTCGTATTGCCGGTCAGGAGGTAGTCTCTTGGTCAGCGGGGCATACGTAGGCAGCGACATGAACAATTCACAAGGCAACAGGGAGTTTGCCCGGAATATCCTGAAGTACCGATATGAGAACTCCTTGAGAACAAGCGGAGATGAGATTTACGTCCAAGGTTTGGGACGCACCCTCACCCTTCCCCGGCTGCCGAATGAACAAAGCTATCCGGTCACTGCCCCCGACTGCATCCTGCCCATATCTCCCGCTTTTCCGGTAATGACCTACTCGGCCGGCAATGCATCTGCCGCCGTAGCCTATAAAGGCAATGATTACCGCACCTTCGTCATGGGATTCCCTTTTGAAAGCATCAAAGAAGAAGCGGCCAGGACTGCAATTATGGCATCCATACTTCGTTTTTTCAATACCGATAATGCAAACTAACGCTAACAAAAACAACAATCCCTTTAAATAATCCATGGAAATCTATGTAATCTGTAGTGAAAAAACTATCTTTGCTTCTATTAATCATTAAACATTAAACATCATGTACACCATACAAGCCAATCCCAGCGGAACCCGCAGTTTAGAAATTTCAGAAGAAAACCTTGCCACCATTGAGAAATACGGGCTTTTCCGCCATCTCATCGACAGCAACGGCATTGTGGACGAAACCGTACTCGACAAACTGAAACTGAACATCCGCTCCCTCATCGCCGCACAAGAGGAAGACAGCAAAGACCTGCTCGACCTCTGCATCGACGTTATCTATCACAACAACATGAAGGCCTTCGGATTGCAGCAACTCATCAAGCTCTATCTGCAATGGCTTTCCCAACAAGAAACCACAGAAGAAGAATAAATGAAAACCATCGATACCTGCGGACAACAGCATTACAGTCCTCTGATCCCTGCCATAAAAGCCATGTGTGAAGCTGAAAAGGGAGAGAAGCTGGAAATCATCATGGATGACGCAACTTCCTTCAATGATATGAAAGAGTATCTTTCCGAACAGCAGATAGGCTTCCGCGAGATTTACGACGGAGAACGGATGACATTACAATTTACAATGTGCTGATGTGCCAATGTACTAATATGCTAATTGCCATGCGGATGTTTGCATATTGGCATATCAACACATTTGCACATCAGCATATCAGCACATTTGCACATCAGCACATCAGACAATGAAAGAATATCGCCTTACTGACTGGTTGCCTACCACCAAGAAAGAAGTGGAACTACGTGGTTGGGATGAGTTGGATGTAATACTTTTTAGCGGTGATGCCTACGTAGACCACCCGTCTTTTGGAGCCGCCGTCATAGGCCGCATCCTTGAAGCAGAAGGACTGCGTGTAGCCATTATACCCCAGCCCAACTGGCGCGATGACTTGCGCGACTTCAAGAAGCTGGGACGCCCCCGGCTGTTTTTCGGCATCAGCCCCGGCTGCATGGATTCGATGGTCAATAAATATACTGCCAACAAACGCTTGCGCAGTGATGATGCCTACACACCGGATGCGCGCCCGGATATGCGTCCCGAATATCCTTCCATCGTATATACCCGGATATTGAAAAAACTGTTCCCTGATGTTCCCGTCGTACTGGGCGGCATCGAGGCAAGCATGCGCCGCCTGACGCATTACGACTATTGGCAAGACCGCGTACGCCCCAGTATCCTTCTCGACAGCGGCGCCGATTCACTCATCTACGGCATGGGAGAAAAACCGGTGGTAGAACTTGCAAACAGACTGAAACGCCAACAGGTACAAATGGATGCCCAAGGCTTCAAACAGCTCATAGCCGATATTCCGCAAATGGTCTATCTCGATAAGGAAGTAGCGGTACAAGAAGGAGACATCATCCTCTTTTCCCATGAAGAATGCCTGAAGGATAAAAAGAAAGAAGCTGCCAACTTCCGTCATATCGAGGAGGAAAGCAACAAATATACGGCATCCCGTATTCTGCAAAAGGTCGGCAGACAGACTGTGGTGGTCAATCCCCCCTATCCTCCTCTGACAGAAGCAGAGCTTGACCATTCTTTCGACTTGCCTTATACGCGCCTGCCCCACCCCAAGTACAAAGGGAAGCGTATTCCGGCATACGACATGATAAAGTTCTCCGTCAACCTGCATCGCGGATGTTTCGGAGGATGTGCATTCTGCACCATCTCCGCACATCAAGGCAAGTTCATCGTAAGCCGCAGCAAGGAGAGTATTCTGAAAGAGGTAAAGGCCATCACGGAACTGCCCGACTTCAAAGGTTATTTGAGTGACTTGGGAGGCCCGTCGGCCAATATGTACAGGATGAAGGGACGGGATGAAGCCATTTGCAGAAAATGCAAACGCCCGTCATGCATTTATCCCAAGGTATGCCCCAACCTGAATACGGACCACCGCCCACTGCTCGACATCTATCATGCCGTAGATGCCCTGCCCGGCATCAAGAAGTCATTTATCGGAAGCGGTGTACGCTATGACTTGCTGCTGCACCAGAGCAAGGACCCGGACATCAACAAAAGCACGCAGGAATATACCCGCGAGCTCATTGCACGCCACGTCAGCGGCCGCCTGAAGGTGGCTCCGGAGCATACCTCGGACCGCGTGCTCAGTATCATGCGCAAACCTCCGTTCAGCCAGTTCGGTGAATTCAAGAAGATATTCGACAGAATTAACCGTGAAGAAGGACTGCGCCAGCAGCTTATTCCTTACTTTATCAGTAGTCATCCCGGATGCAAGGAAGAGGATATGGCGGAACTTGCCGTCATCACCAAACGCCTGGACTTCCATCTGGAACAAGTGCAGGACTTTACCCCTACCCCCATGACCGTTGCCACCGAAGCATGGTACACGGGGTTCCATCCTTATACGCTGGAACCGGTATTCAGTGCCAAGACACAACGCGAGAAGCTGGCGCAACGCCAATTCTTCTTTTGGTATAAACCCGAAGAGCGCAAGAATATCATAAATGAATTGCGCCGGATAGGACGGACGGATCTGATAGACAAGCTATACGGTAAACGGTAAAATATGAGATACTTCCCCCAAAAAACAGAAACAACATGAAACGATTTCTCCTCTGCCT
The DNA here is from genome assembly GCA_905197435.1 of uncultured Bacteroides sp. Taxonomy (GTDB): domain Bacteria; phylum Bacteroidota; class Bacteroidia; order Bacteroidales; family Bacteroidaceae; genus Bacteroides. The sequence continues at coordinate 4,992 of CAJJYX010000140.1, read as the reverse complement.
ATCCCTACTCTCCATCGGAGTGACGGGCCTGCAGGCACAAAGCGAGTGCCTGCCACAGAATTACAGTATCATCCTTGGTGGCGGAGTCTCCCTACCTCATGTAGAAGGAAACCGTAATGACTTTTTCAGCAGGAATGGCAATCGGGTGGGATATGACCTGATGGCAGAAGGCCGCTACTACATCACGCCCCTATTTGCCGTGGGGCTTCAATATGACTACCTGCGCATGGCGCGCCTGCCGGATAAGGCACATCTGCACTGCATACGCCCCAACATCACATACCGCCCCTTATGGAGCAACGGAAATCAAGGGCTGTTCCTCTCGTTCGGCATCGGATATATGAACTATCAGGAACGGACATACAAACGGGGCGAACGGAACGGCCACCTTTTCCATAAAGGATATTGCGGAATAACTTTCGCTGCAGGCTACGAGTTCCGTATCAGCCGCAAACTCTCGGGTATGTTCCGTGGTGATTTCCTAACGGCAGACTGGTTTGCCAACCCCGATGCACGACTTTACAACACAGACGGGTATGATGACGGCGTGAACCATAACTGGTTCAAGAACAACATCACTTTCTTCAATCTGGGGTTCGCCCTACAGTTCGGGCGTTAGTGGCAGGAGCGGCAACAGCTTACTCCTCCACTTGCATTGCCATCACCTCCTGCAATACGCAGACGGCTTCTTCCACTGTCTTGACATCCTTCACCAGCATGCTCCGCTTATCGTTCTGCTCGCGCAGGTCGCAGCGGCGGGTATACTTCATCATGTAGGCTATCACTTTGCCGAAAGCCTGGCTCTGATAGTACGGACTGTCCGGATTGGAGACGAAGAACAGAGACATGCGCCCGCCTTTCAGAAAGACTTTCTCCACACCGAGGCGGGCAGCCAGACGGCGTAAAGGGACGATACGCAGCAGCTCCTCCGTTTCGGGAGGAACCGGTCCGAACCGGTCTTCGAGGCGAGAGCGGAAAGCGGCTACATCCTTGTCGAGCGTCAAGCCATCCAGCTCGCGATAGAGCAGCATACGCTCACTGCTGCCCGTCACATAGTCGGCAGGCAACAAAAGTTCAAGGTCACTTTCCACCTGGCATTCGTCTACAAACTGTTCTCCGCTGATGACGCCCCCGTCCGCTTTCAGTTCATCGGCATAAAGGTCGGCAAACTCGTCGGTCTTCAGTTCATGCACGGCTTCGGAAAGAATCTTTTGATAAGTCTCATAGCCCAAGTCGGCAATGAAGCCGCTCTGTTCGGCGCCAAGCATATTTCCCGCACCGCGGATGTCGAGGTCCTGCATGGCTATGTGGATGCCGCTGCCCAGGTCGGAGAAGTTCTCGATGGCTTGCAGGCGTCGCTTTGCTTCGGGAGTAAGGGAAGACAAAGGCGGTGCCAGCAGGTAGCAGAAAGCTTTCTTGTTGCTTCGTCCTACACGCCCCCGCATCTGGTGCAGGTCGCTCAAGCCGAAATTCTGCGCCTGGTTGATGATGATGGTATTGGCATTGGGAATGTCGATGCCACTCTCGATGATGGTAGTGGCAAGCAGTACGTCGTAATCGTAGTTGACAAAATCCAGAATAATCTTTTCCAGTTCGGCAGGTTCCATCTGTCCGTGTCCGATGCAGACGCGGCAGTCGGGAATATGGCGTTCAATCATAGCCTTCAACTCGGCCAAGTTTGAAATCCGGTTGTTCACAAAGAAGACCTGCCCGTTGCGGCTCATCTCAAAATTGATGGCATCGGTAATGATTTCCTCGTTAAAGGTATGTACTTCCGTCTGGATGGGATAGCGGTTGGGCGGCGGGGTCTGGATGACGCTCAAATCACGGGCACCCATCAATGAGAACTGCAAAGTACGGGGAATGGGCGTGGCCGTCATGGTCAGCGTATCAACATTCACCTTCAATTGGCGGAGTTTCTCCTTGACAGAAACGCCGAACTTCTGCTCCTCATCAATAATCAGCAGACCAAGATCCTTGAATTTGACGTCCTTTCCCAGAATGCGGTGGGTACCGATAAGAATATTCACCTCTCCTTCGGCAAGCCCCTTTATCACAGCCTTTGCTTGCGCGGCGGTGCGGGCACGGCTCAGATAGTCCACACGGCAAGGCAAGCCTTTCAACCGCTCCTTGAAAGTCTGGAAATGCTGATAGGCAAGTACGGTGGTAGGTACCAGCACGGCTACCTGCTTGTTGTCTGACACGGCCTTGAAAGCTGCACGCACAGCCACCTCCGTCTTGCCGAATCCCACGTCACCGCATACCAGCCGGTCCATAGGGCGGGCACTCTCCATGTCGGCCTTTACGTCGGCAGTGGCCTTACTTTGGTCGGGAGTATCTTCATAGATGAAAGAAGCTTCCAACTCCCGTTGCAAGAAACTGTCGGGACTGTATTGGAAACCTTTCTCCTCACGGCGTTGGGAGTAGAGCTTTATCAAGTCACGGGCGATATCCTTTATTTTCGTCTTGGTGCGGCTCTTCAATTTCTCCCAAGCCCCCGTGCCAAGCTTATTGAGGCGGGGCGCTTCACCCTCCTTCCCCTTATATTTGGAAACCTTGTGCAGCGAGTGGATGGAAACGAACACCACATCTTCATTCTGATAGACAATCTTCATAACCTCCTGCGTTGTGTCGCCATTGGGGATGCGTACCAGTCCGGCAAAACGGCCCACACCGTGGTCGGTATGTACCACATAATCACCGGGGGTGAACTGGTTCAGCTCTTTCAGGCTCAAAGCTACCTTGCCGCTGCGTGCCTTGTCACTTTTCAAGTTGTACTTGTGAAAACGGTCGAACAACTGGTGGTCGGTAAAGACACAAATACGCAAAGTATCATCGGCAAAACCTTCGTGCAATGTCCGTTCCACTGCCGTAAAGGATATATCGTCTCCACGGTCCTCAAAGATGGCACGGATACGTTCGGTCTGCTTCAGGCTGTCGCTACATATATAAATGGTGTAGTGTCTGGAGAGGTATTCATGGAAACTCTCTGCCACCATGTCGAAGTTCTTATGGAAGATGGGCTGTGCCGTAGTATGGAATGTGACGGTGGCATCCGGCGTTCCGGTGGGCTTGTTGCCGAACTCCATCCGGCGGAAGTCGAGCGCGCGCAAGGTGAACTCGCCACCGTCAATCAACTTACCCTCCAACGTGATGGCGCCGTTTTCCTCCGACTCGCGTGCGGCAATGGCCTGCGGGGTGAGCGATTCGTCGTGCACCGCCTGGATACGTTCACGCAGCCATAGGAAATCGCGCATGGCAAGCAAGCTGTCCGACGGAAGGAAATCAAGGAACGACACCATGCCTCCGCTTCCCCCTTTTTCCAGGTTATGGCTGAGGTCGGGGACTATCACTATGTTTTCTTTTCTCTCCTTTGAAAGCTGCGTCTCCACCTCAAAAGTGCGGACGCTCTCCACCTCATCCCCGAAGAAGTCAATACGGAATGGATATTCGGAAGAGAAGGAAAAGACGTCGATGATACTGCCACGCACGGCATACTGTCCCGGTTCGTAAACGTAGTCCACATATTCAAAACCGTAGCTGCGCAGCACGTCCGTCACAAAATTCATGTCTACCTTTTCGCCGGCATGCAGTTTCAGTGTATTATCTCCCAGCTCTTTACGTGAAACGACCTTTTCGGCCAGTGCATCCGGGTATGTCACCACGCAAAGCCCTTCTTCTCCTTTTTGCAAGCGGCTCAACACTTCCGTACGGAGTATTTCGTTCGCTGCATCCTTCTGCCCATACTTGATGGCACGACGGAATGAGGAGGGGAAGAACAAGACACGTTCCGTTCCGATAACCTGCGTCAGGTCATGATAGAAATAACCCGCTTCTTCCAAATCGCCAAGGATAAAGACAAAAGGAAAGTCTGTCCGCTCCACCAGCACGGATGAAAACAAAGAAGCGGCAGAAGCACATAAGCCTCCGCAATATAAATGACGGACAGAGTTATCTTTCAGAAGCTTGCACACTCCCTCTACATTGGGATGGGAGGCATAGGATTGTTGCAGTTCAGTTATATTCATTGCTTTTTGCTTTTTTCCCGGCATCGTCCCCCGATAGAACGCCTACCGAAACAAATTCGGTGCAAAAATACACAAATAATCTTTAGCTTTGACCTGTCGGCAAGTATGTTCTCTGAAATAATCTTTCCGTTTTCGGCCTGCATATCCTTCCCCTTTTTGCTGCATCGCCCTGTTTATCGGGGAATGCGGTGAAACTTCTCTCCTCCAATTCTGAAAATACAGCCTGCACAATCCATATTCAGGAGGTATGTCACACAAAGTTTATCCCCAGCCTGCGGACATGTATGCCAAAGTTTGGTCTGTCTATCCCAAGAGTTGGGACAGACGGACCAAGACTGGAAAACACTCATTCTTCCTGCATCTGCCAACTTTACCCTTCATACTTCGGAAGTTTTTTGCCAATGGTTTGAATGTTTTTTGCCAATGTTTGAGGCGGGAGTGGCTGAAGGTTGAGGCTAAGGTTCAAAGTCAAGCACACGACTCTTCCATTTAACCTGCATTCCTCATAGCCAGGAGTTAGAAGGAGTTACATAAATGAAAAAGCCGTGGCACCAGAACCTTGCAAAATCAAGATTTGTGTGAAAATGCTGCCAGATAAAAAAGAAATGTATTACATTTGTTCCCAGTTATAACCCCCATTACATATAAGTATGCAAACATCAGACAGCATTGTCATCATCCCCACCTACAACGAAAGGGAAAATATAGAGAACATCATCCGTGCCGTTTTCGCTCTGGAACATGGTTTTCATATCCTCATCATTGAAGACGGTTCGCCGGACGGAACGGCTGCCATTGTAAAAACCTTACAGCAGGAATTCCCCGAACGCCTCTTCATGGTGGAGCGCAAAGGAAAACTGGGACTGGGAACAGCCTACATAGCCGGCTTTAAATGGGCATTGCAACGAGACTATGAGTATGTCTTCGAAATGGATGCCGACTTCAGCCACAATCCCCCAGACCT
>CAJJYX010000139.1 GCA_905197435.1 uncultured Bacteroides sp. | reverse complement strand
TCTTGGACTTGAACCAAGGACCCTCTGATTAACAGTCAGATGCTCTAACCGACTGAGCTAAGGAAGAATGTTGTTTTTTCTCAAATGCGCTGCAAAAGTAATAGGATATTTTGAAATATGCAATATCTTTGCAAAAAAAATATCGAAGATGGATAAAATAATTGGATTGGGCAACGCTTTGGTCGATGTGCTGGCAATCATTGATGATGATGATATATTGAGGGAGATGCAGCTCCCGAAGGGAAGCATGACTCTGATTGATGAAGATAAGTTCTTGAAAATTAGTGAATATTTTAGCCGGATGGATACACATCTGGCTAACGGAGGTTCTGCCGGAAACGCAATCCGGGCAATGGCATGTCTTGGTGCGGGTACAGGATTCATAGGAAAGGTGAATAATGATTTTTATGGGAACTTCTTTCGTGACAGCCTGCTGGAGCGCGGAACAGAAGCGAACTTATTGCTTTCTACTGCCCTGCCGTCCGGTGTGGCTTCTACTTTCATCTCTCCTGATGGCGAACGTACTTTCGGCACTTACTTGGGAGCAGCTTCCACGTTGAAGGCGGAAGACCTTTCGCTGGACATGTTCAAAGGATATGCCTACCTGTTTGTAGAGGGATATCTGGTGCAGGACCATGACATGATTCTCCGTGCCATTGAATTGGCCAAGGAGGCAGGTTTGCAGGTGTGCCTGGACATGGCGAGCTATAATATAGTGAGAGAGGACCATGAGTTTTTCTCTCTGTTGGTGAATAAATACGTGGATATTGTTTTTGCCAATGAGGAGGAAGCAAAGGCCTTTACCGGCAAGGAACCGGAGGAAGCATTGGACGTCATTGCCAAAATGTGCAGCATAGCCATTGTAAAGCTTGGCGCACGCGGCTCCCTGATTCGTAAGGGGACGGAGATGGTGCAGGTGCAGGCTGCTCCGGCAGAGAAGGTGGTGGACACTACGGGAGCAGGCGACTATTTTGCCGCAGGCTTCTTGTACGGGCTGACGTGCGGCTACTCATTGGAGAAGTGTGGAAAGATAGGTTCACTCCTCTCCAAAGATGTGATACAGGTTGTGGGGACAGAGCTTCCGGCAGCACAGTGGGAAAAAATCAAGGAAGAAATTTCAGTTAGTTAATTAGCATATTATCACATAGACATATTATGAGAAGAGTTTTAAAGATACGCTGGATGGTTGCCCTGCTGGTTGTGGGGGGAGCCGTTTGTTTTCTGGGTTTCAAGAGTGGTGACAGCCGCAGTTTTCAAATAGCAAAGAGCCTGGATATATTCAATTCCATAGTGAAAGAGTTGGATATGTTTTACGTGGATACGATTAATCCTAACAAGACCATCCGTGAAGGCATTGATGCAATGCTCTATTCGCTGGACCCCTATACGGAATATTATCCGGAGGATGACCAAAGCGAGCTGGAACAGATGCTGAAGAATTCCTACGGCGGCATCGGTTCTGTGATTACTTGGAATCCGAAGCTGAAACGTTCCGTGATATCTGAACCGTACGAGAATATGCCTGCTGCCAAGGTGGGGCTGAAAGCCGGAGATATTCTGATGGAGATTGACGGAGAAGACCTTGCCGGGAAGAATAACCAGGAAGTCAGCGAGATGCTTCGCGGGCAGGTGGGTACCAGCTTCAAGCTGAAAGTGCAGCGCCCCGGTACGGAGAAGCCGCTGGATTTCGACATTGTGCGCCGTTCCATCCAGTTGCCGTTCATACCTTATTATACGGTACTGGACAATAATATAGGCTATATCAACCTCAGCACCTTCTCGGGAAATCCTTCCAAGGAGTTCAAGCAGGCTTTTCTGGACTTGAAGAAGCGGGGGATTACTTCTTTGGTGATTGACTTGCGGAACAATGGAGGCGGACTGTTGGATGAATCGATAGAGATAGCCAACTTCTTTCTGCCTCGCGGAAAGACACTTGTGACGACAAAAGGCAAGATTAAGCAAGCCAGCAATACCTACAAGACTTTGCGCGAGCCGTTGGATTTGGAAATTCCTTTGGCTGTCCTGGTCAATGGCGGCACAGCCTCTTCGTCAGAAATCCTTGCCGGTTCCTTGCAGGACCTCGACCGTGCGGTCATTATCGGCAACCGTACTTTCGGCAAGGGATTGGTGCAGACCACCCGTCCGCTGCCATACGGCGGTACCATGAAGCTGACCACTTCCAAATACTACATTCCCAGCGGCCGTTGCGTGCAGGCCATCGACTACAAGCACCGGAACGAGGATGGCAGTGTGGGGCGTATTCCGGACAGCCTTACTACCGTATTCCATACGGCTGCCGGACGTGAAGTGCGCGACGGTGGGGGCGTAACCCCGGACATTGCGGTGAAGCAGGAGAAGCTGCCGAACATCCTGTATTATCTGGTCAATGACAATCTGATTTTCGATTATGCCACCGACTATTGCCTGAAACATCCTACCATCCCTTCTGCAGAGGCGTTTGAAATTACGGATGCCGATTACGCGGAATTCAAGGCGATGGTGAAAAAGGCGGATTTCAAATACGACCAGCAGACAGAGAAGATGCTGAAGAGCCTGAAGGAGATGGCTGATTTTGAGGGTTACCTGACCGATGCTTCGAAAGAGTTTGAAGCGTTGGAGAAGAAGCTGTCTCATAATCTTGACCGTGACCTTGACCATTTCTCCAAAGACATCAAGAATATGATTGCGGTTGAAATCATCAAGCGTTATTATTTCCAGCGTGGAAGCATTATCCAACAACTGAAAGATGATGATGATTTGAAAGAGGCTGTTAAGATACTGACTGCTCCGGCCAAATACAAGGAGATGTTGAGTGCTCCGGCAGTAACAGAATAAAGATACATCTGAGAGGATTCTTTTATTCATTTCTTAATTCGTTGATAATCAGAAAATGAGTGTAAAGAGAAGTACCGATACAGTACTTCTCTTTTTTTATGTTATGCGGCAGATGTACTTTTATGGTAGTGCAAAATAGTGCGGTTTCATTTACTTTCCTTTTATTTGTAACAAAAACAGTTAGTGCGGTGTTTCGTAAGAACAATAAGTTGGAGTCTACATTTATAAAAGGAGTAAGATATGAAAAAACAAGTTGGTGCGTTGCTGGCTTTGCTATGTATGGCAGGTTCGCTTTGGGCACAAGGTATGCGTCAGGATACGTACTGTAATCCGCTGAACATCGATTACACGTACATGATTTATAATTCGGACAGGGACATCTCCTACCGTTCGGGCGCCGACCCCGCCGTGGTGGAGTTCCGGGGAGAGTATTACATGTTTGTCACCCGTTCCCATGGATATTGGCGTTCCAGGGATTTGCTGAACTGGGAGTTTGTCCGTCCGGGAAGGAACTGGTATCCGCAGGGCTGCAATGCTCCGGCGGCACACAACTATAAAGACTCCCTGCTCTATGTCACGGGTGACCCTTCCGGAGCCATGAGCATTCTTTATACCGATGACCCGGCTTCCGGCAACTGGGAAGCCACCCCTGCCATCCTGCATGATTTGCAGGACCCCGACTTGTTTATTGATGATGACGGGAAAGCCTATATGTTCTGGGGCTCTTCCAATGTGTATCCCATCCGCGGGATGGAACTTGACAGGAACCGTCGTTTCATAAAGAAGGGAGAGACCAAGGAACTCTTTAACCTGGATATGTCCAAGCACGGCTGGGAGCGTTTTGGAGAAAACCATGCGGATACCGTACTGGGAGGATACATGGAAGGACCGTGGCTGACGAAGCACAATGGGAAATACTATATGCAGTATGGAGCGCCGGGAACGGAATTCAATGTCTACGCGGACGGTGTCTATGTGGCCGACTATCCGATGGGACCTTACACTTACCAGAAGCACAACCCGGTGTCTTATAAGCCGGGCGGCTATATGAATGGTGCCGGACATGGCAGCACTGTGCTTGGTCCCGGCGGGCAATACTGGCATTTTGCCTCCATGGCCCTTTCCATCAACGTGAACTGGGAACGCCGCCTTTGCATGTTTCCGGCAGGGTTCGACAAGGAAGGCATCATGTACGTGGATACCCGTTTCGGAGATTATCCCCGCTATGCCCCTGCTGTCCCCGGAAAGGCCGGGCAGTTCCGGGGCTGGATGCTGCTCTCTTACGGCAAGCCGGTGACGGCTTCTACCGCCAAAGGCGGGTTCGCACCGTCTGCCTTGACGGATGAACTGACGAAAACATTCTGGCTGGCCGAGGCAAATGATGAACGCCAGTGGGTGATGATTGATTTGGAGAGGCCTGCTACGGTATGCGCCGTTCAGATTAACTATCATGATTATCAGAGCAATATGTACGGCCGCTACGAGGGACTCCATCACCGTTATGTCATCGAAGGCTCGCCGGACGGACAGAACTGGAAAGTATTGGTAGACCGTAAGGAGAGCTATAAGGATACTCCGAATGATTATGTCGAACTTCCGTTGCCTGAATATGCGCGCTATATCCGTTATAAGAATATAGATATTCCGACTCCGAATCTGGCTATTTCCGAGCTCCGTGTTTTCGGATTGGGCACGGGCAAGGTGCCGCAGCAACCCCAAAAACTGATGCTCGACCGCCATGCCGACCGTCGTGATGTCACTGTCAGCTGGCAACCGGTGAAAGGTGCGCAAGGATATAATGTCCTTTGGGGGATTGCTCCCGACAAGCTTTACAGCTCCTGGATGGTCTATGGCAAGAATGACTTGCTGATGAAATCTCTTACCACCGGCCAGGATTATTACTTCTGCGTGGAGGCATTTAATGAAAATGGTGTATCTTTGCGCTCAGAGGTTAAACATGTAAAATAAAAAGGGAATAATGAAACGGATATTCACTGCAATTTGTGTATTGATGTCTCTGTTGCCTTTGCTGGCACAGGAGGCATATCAGAAAGAAACATTTATTTCAGACCGGGGAGATACTTTGCTGTATCGCCTGCTCCGTCCTCAGGAAATGAAGGCCGGAGAGAAATATCCTTTGGTACTTTTTCTGCACGGTGCCGGTGAACGCGGCAATGACAATGAAAAGCAACTGATTCATGGAGGGCAGATGTTCCTGAATCCGGTGAACAGGGAAAAATATCCCGCGTTCGTGTTGGTCCCGCAATGTCCGGAAACGGGATATTGGGCATACACGGAGCGCCCTGCTTCTTTCATGCCGGCAGAGATGCCGTTGGAAGTGCCGGTCTCTCCGATTTTCGCTACCCTGAAGGAGCTGCTGGATACTTATCTGGCCATGCCGCAGGTGGACAAGGAGCGCATTTATGTCATGGGACTCTCAATGGGTGGAATGGGGACCTTTGACATGGCCATCCGTTACCCCGAAGTCTTTGCAGCCGCCATACCTATTTGTGGTACGGTGAATCCGGAACGGCTGAAAGCTGCCAAGCCCGTCAAGTTCCGTATCTTCCACGGAGACGCCGACAATGTGGTTATACCGGAAGGTTCGCGCGCTGCCTATAGAGCGTTGAAAGCTGCCGGTGCCGATGTGGAGTATGTGGAATTCCCCGGCTGCGGCCATGGCAGTTGGAATCCCGCATTCAATGAGCCGGATTTCATGAGCTGGCTGTTCAGCCGGAAAAGGTAGGTGCCTGCTGTTCTCTTTATTTTATTTCTCGGTATAGTCTCCGTTGCTTTTTATCAACTCTATCAGCTTTTCTACCGCCTCTGCTTCGGGAATGTTCTTTTCGATGCACTCTTTCTTCTTGTAAAGGCTGATTTTACCTCGTCCGGCACCTACATAGCCATAGTCGGCATCCGCCATCTCTCCGGGACCGTTGACAATACATCCCATGATGCCTATCTTGAGTCCTTTCAGATGGCCGGTAGCTGCCTTGATGCGGGCAATGGTACTTTCCAAGTCATAGAGCGTGCGTCCGCAGCCGGGGCAAGAGATGTATTCGGTCTTGCTGGTGCGTACACGTCCGGCTTGCAGGATGCCGAAGGCTGTGGCGTCCACCATCTTGCCGCTTATGGCCTCTCCCTGGTTGAAAAGGAGAATACCGTCGCACAAGCCGTCGAAGATGAGTGCTCCCATATCTGCAGCCGCTTTGATTTGCAGATTTTCCAGTTCGCTCTCTGCGTAGTGCTCAAAGAAGACTACCGGATTCTTCAGACCTTCCTTCATCATCTGGTGTACCAGGGCGCGTTGTTCTCCCAACCGGTTGGGATGATTGCTTTGCGAAACCAATACGACTTCCGGATGATACTTCAGGCAGGCGATGGCTTCGTCATTCAGCCCCATATACGTGATAAAGAGGAATTTCAATGAAGCGCCGCAGCTGCTTAGGAAAGGAAGCTGGTCGCCTTTGAAGGCGGGCCAGGCATTGTCACGTCCTGTCCCGTTGGTGTTCTGCTCCATCCATACATCGGCATCGATGATGCATTGCATGCCTTCCGGCACTTGTCGGGGGATGGAACGTCCCGTATAGATGTAGTCCGGCATGAATTGCGGATTGAAGTCCATGTCTCCGTCCAGGCGTGCGGCAATGACCACGGGCAGGTTGTCTCCGCCTATATTGCGTACGGCAGTTGTCTTGCGGCGGGTGGGGGAGAGATAATTGAATTCCGGTACATCTGCTCCGGGGATGTAAGGATGGTCGCGGCGCTGCACGATATAGTCCACCAATTTCCGGGCCACGGGGATTTCCGCTTCCGGGGCTTCACTCAGGGAAACCCGGATGGTGTCGCCCAAACCGTCTGCCAGCAAGGCGCCTATGCCCAAGGCCGACTTGATGCGTCCGTCTTCTCCGTCTCCGGCTTCCGTTACACCGAGGTGTAGCGGGAATCGCATGCCCTCCTGCTCCATGACGGCTGCCAGCAGGCGCACGGTCTTTACCATGACCACTGTATTGGATGCCTTGATGGAAATGACCACATCCGTGAAATTCTCTTGCGCGCAGATACGCAGAAACTCCATGCAGGATTCTACCATGCCTTCCGGTGTATCGCCATAGCGGGACATAATGCGGTCGGACAACGAACCGTGGTTCACGCCGATGCGGATGGCGGTGTGGTTCTCCTTGCAGATGTTAAGGAAGGGGACAAAGCGGTCGCGTATCTTCTGCAACTCCCGGGCATACTCTTCATCGGTATACTCCAGATGCTTGAAAGTACGTGCCGCATCCACATAGTTTCCCGGATTGATGCGTACTTTTTCTACATACTGTGCTGCTACGTCCGCTACCTTCGGGTTGAAGTGGATGTCGGCTACAAGCGGCACCATATATCCGTCCCGGCGCAGGCCTATGTTGATGTTCATCAGGTTTTCAGCCTCTTTAATGCCTTGGGCCGTGAGGCGCACATACTCTCCTCCGGCATCGACGATACGTTTGGCTTGTGCCACGCTGGCTTCGGTGTCTTGCGTAGCTGTATTCGTCATACTTTGTATGCGGATAGGATTGGAGCCGCCCATGGGGGTGTCTCCGATGTTTACTTCTGATGTTTCCCGTCGGGAATAGTTGAATAAATCCACGGTAATAAGGGATTAGGGTTTAGTGATAAGGGATTAGGGGTTAGGGATTAGGGGTTAGGGTTTAGTGATAAGGGATTAGTGATAAGGGTTTAGTGATAAGGACTCAGTGACTACATATATCTCACTAATCCTTAATCCCTAACCCCTTATCCCTTATCCCTAACCCCTAATTCCTCAATTGGTTTTGTATTCGTACTTCACATCCTTCAAGTCCTCATTTGCCTTGACTATTTTCTTTTTCAGCCCTTCTTTGTAGGCGGCGAATGTTTCAGCCAATGAGGAATCGCTCAGTGCCAACATCTGTACGGCAAGGATGGCGGCGTTCATGGCACCATTGATGGCAACGGTTGCTACCGGTATGCCCGGAGGCATCTGGATGATGGAGTAGAGGGCATCCACACCATCGAGCACCGACCCTTTTATGGGAACCCCGATTATCGGCAGAGTGGTGTTGGCAGCAATGACGCCGGGCAGGGCGGCGGCCATGCCGGCAGCGGCAATAATCACTTTAATGCCACGTTGGCGGGCATTTTTTGCAAATTCCTCCACAGCTTCCGGTGTGCGGTGGGCAGAGAGGGCGTTCATTTCGAACGGTACATGCAGGTCATTGAGCAACTGTGCGGCCTTTTCCATAACGGGGAGGTCGGAGGTGCTGCCCATGATGATGCTAACAATTGGAGACATGAATTGTTTGTTTTTAATGTTTGGCTATTAGTGTTTGGCTTTTAGAGTTAGTGATTAGCAAGTGATATTATTATGCCGCATGGCACTAATCACTAACCTCTAATCACTCTTTTCATTCATTTATCAGTGCCTTGTAGCCTTCCGCATCCAGCAGGCTGTCGAAGTCGGCATCAGCATCCGGTTTGATTTTGATGATCCAGCCTTCGCCGTACGGGTCTTTGTTCACCAGTTCCGGTTGGTCTGCAAGCGCTTCATTCTGTTCCAGAATCTCCCCGCTTACGGGCAGGAAGAGGTCTGAAATGGTCTTTACTACTTCAATGGTCCCGAACACTTCGTCGGCAGCCAATGTCTCACCTTCTGTCGGAATATCGACAAACACGATGTCACCCAGTTGCTCTTGTGCATAATCGGTAATACCTACATAAGCTACATCGCCTTCCTGGCGAATCCATTCGTGTTCTTTGGTGTACTTTAATTCTGCTGGTACGTTCATTATTAATGATTTAGATTTAATAATTTTAAATATTTACACATTAGTCTGTCACCGGACTAACCTGAAAACAAATCCAGTTTATTATTTGTTTTAACTAAGGCCAAAGTTAATGAAAAAGTCAAAAAAGCACATTTTTTCCCAAGATTTATTTTCCATCTCTCATTGTTCTCTTCAACCTTCTCATTCTGAATTTCTTATT
>CAJJYX010000138.1 GCA_905197435.1 uncultured Bacteroides sp. | reverse complement strand
GACCCTTTCTTTAGTCTTTTAGGATGCTCAAATTTCAGATTATAAGTTCATATTTTCAAAAACTGAGTTTTTGACACCCACTTTATTTATCTTCAAGTTTAAAACCTTATTTTGTTACTTCAGGTTCACCTTGCAGTTCAAATTTAGCATTTCCTAAACCTTTGAAAGTATAAGTATAAGTAAATGTTTCAAGCCCATTATACACTTTTGCAGAAATGACATAGAAACAATCAACCCCACTTACTTGCGCGCCGGCTGTAGGATACTCTGTTGCCAAGATCAGTTCAATACCCTTCTGAACCATAGACAACAAATAAGCCTCAGCCTCTTTATCATCTGCCGGAACCACCCCGTCGGGGTCATTCGAACGGCGTTTAGCCAACTGGATATTGAAGTTTACATAATAAGAGCTGCCACCGAACCAGTATTCCGAGTTTCCATATTTGGCATCCATATACCCGGCATCCTTATTCGCTTTCACCCAATTTTCCAAAATCAAATAATCTTCGGAAGCCAATGATTTCGTTACCGTCGGATCAAACAACCACTCGGTTCCATTATGTACAAAATTCACTTTTTCTTTCAGTTCAATATTGTTATTCAGAACCCATGTACCCTCCTTGAACAAATACTCGTCCACCTCCATCGTCGTTACCTTATTATAATATTTGTACATGACGGCTTTTGAATCCCCTTCCTGGGCATATGGAAATTTCTGAGCCAGGAACTGGGGCAGATAATTCTCCGGAGCATCCGAAGTGCTGAAGTTATCATGACTGCCCGGGCTTCCCATAGCGTCATAATCGGCAGGAGTCACTACAACCAATCTGCTATCTTCTTTAACCTTCCAAGCCGTTCCGTCAAACTGATACAATGCATTATAAGGCTTTTCATTCGTCGGAGCCAATACAGCCGATGAAATACTTACATTATCGAGCTGAACAGTCGTGGTTTTCGCCTTGGGCCCCTCGCCTACATAGCGGAACGCAACATAAACGCTTTTGCCATTGTATGCCTCCAGACCGGCTTTCCCTACATTCACAAAATTATCATTGTAACCGTTGGCAGGTCCTTCAGGGAAAGTAAACTGGTCTTTCACGCTAGTCCACTGTGCCATATCAATCGAACCATTTCCCGCATATGTATCGGAAACCAATACATCCAGACAATCCGCATTATAGTATCCGAACTTTATGTCGAAAGACAGTCCGGCATCTTTGCTCGTCACTGCTACTGCCGGAGAAACAAGCCAAGTATCCACCTCACCCTCAAAGCCATTGGCCGAGAATTGTGCGTAACCATTACTACTATAGTTTTTTCCCTGCCATTTTCTATCGCCTTTCAGAGTCACCTGCTCCCAGCCTTCCAACACGATATCCTCATTGGCCGTAACCGACTCAAAGTCCTGAGAGTACAAGTCCTCCCCTGTAAATTCAGGATCAACATCGTCATATTTGTAATCTACCAGCACAAGATCACCTTTTGCCGCATCCTTATACTGACCGGCCAGCCACTCGGGCAATACGGTAGCCGGAGCATGTGCCGGAGCCAGGAACTTCACGGGAGAGCCTTCGCCCCACAGGGCCTCATAATCCTTATCACCCAAAGAAGTATTAGTCACTGTCCTATACTCCAGTACGTAATCGGAAGGAGTATTCTGATAGTTATAGGTCACTCCTACCGAAGAGCCTTTCCCCCATGAAGGCAGCATCTTCGCGATGATGGAAGGAACATACTTCTCGGCCGATGCAAACTCGTTCAAAGCCTTATCCGTCTTGACGGCATTCGCCAATGCTTTTTCAGCATCCGAAGTGGCAGCCCCGCCGCAGAGCTGATCGTTTCGTAATCGGCATCAGTCAGTACATATTCCGCCATCGTCTGGGTGTTCGTTGTACCTTCCGCATCGATTTCATTATAAATATCGTCCATGGGATCACATGCCGCAGCAAAGAATCCCAACAGAGACCATGCAATTAAATTATATTTTAACTTCATATTTATTGACTATTTTAGAGATTAAAAGATTACTTTAAAACCGGCAGACCATGTAGTACCGAAGCCGTAATATACCAATGCAGTTTTCCAGTCATGGTTCGTACCGTCCTTGGCATCGGCTATATATTCCGTATTAGTCAAATTATATACATTACTGTATACGATGGCACGGATATCTTTGGTGATATTGAAACGATAGTTCATACCCAAATCAATCGTACCATAATCCGGCAACTTCCAGGAGTCAATACCGGCGTCTGCTTCATTCACCCGGTTCTGAGGATCGAAGTCTGCATAGTTCTTGCCGAAGAAGTTGTAGTCGGCCGAGATTTTAAATCCTTTGAACGGTTCCCAAGAGGCGCTCAATGCGGAAGTGAGCTGTGCGGAGTTACCCACATGGACATCTTTCAGATAAGCGTCGTATGTTCCGATAGGATTATTCGCTTCATCATACATAGTGAAATGAATATCATCTTTCCATTTCCAATCGCCTAAAGAGAACATACCTTTCAATTCAAAGGACTTGACAGGACGGTAAGTCGCTTCCAGTTCCACACCCATGTGGACTGCGTCCAATCCTGTAAGGTTGGCATATTCCTGACCGATCTTACGGCGCAAGGACTTATCCATCCATTGAGTGTAATAACCATTCAATGCAATATTGACCTGTTCCGTGCTAAATCCATAACCCAATTCGAACGTAGTAATCTTTTCGTAGGGTACATCCTTTTCGGGAGCTGCCGTATTGCTTGCAAAGACAGAGTTGAAGAAAGGCGCGCGGGTAAAATATCCTGCATTGACAAATACATTGTGGTTGTCATTGAACTTATAGTTAAAACCACCCTTCACGCTCCAAGGCAGAAAATTCTGAAGGCTGGACACTCTGTCCAGTTTATCCGCACCCGTGGCAGAGTATCTTGAATCCGTACCACCACGGTCATCGTATCTATAAGCCTCTTCGGTCAATGATGCCGACAGGAATCCCGACCACTTATCGGTATTATATTCAGCCTGTGCAAAAACACCGCCCCAGAATATCTCTCCAATGCTATAGTAATTGAACTTGTCACCCACTTTCAGCAGCTGGTTCTTGGTTTGGAATGCCAGCGGCGAGGTCTGCAGATAGAACTCACCACCCAGCAAATCATCAATTTCCTCTGTATGATACCCTTTATAGTAACGTAAGTCAATACCTCCCGTAAGAGTCAGGTTCTCAGTCAGATGATTCTTATAGGAACTCAGCATGCCATACCAGTCATGGTCATTGACAGCATTGGTAAAGATCACCTGCGACCCGTTCTGAGAAGCCGCATTGGCAGCCATAGCACGCTCGTAGTCGAACAAACCGTCCGGAGTCATCATCGCACCGTCTTTAGGGCGGCCGGTGTTGTTATCAATAGTCAGCCAATTGCTCATCGCGCCACGGGCACGGCGTCCGCCGCCTGTAGCCATTGAGCCGTATAGAGAAGTGGTCAGTGTCGATTTCTCGTCGATAGTCCAGTAATGATTCAAAGAAACCTGGGGCTTATGATAATAATTATAGCCGTAACCGCTACCTACCGCTTCACCGTTGATATAACCGTATCCGTTATTGAAACGTCCGCCGTCGGGGCTGTTCTTGTAATCCTCGATATAGTGCATGGTAGAGCGCTGGTTGTGCCACTGGGGAGCTCCGAAAGCTGTCAATGACAATTTATGATGATCATTGATTACCTTCGAGATATTTCCAAAATAAGTCCATCCTTCATAATTGGTACCTTTCACGTAACCATCTCCCGTATTCAGCGACCCCATGAATGTAATAGCCCATCCGTTGTCCATCAATCCGGTAGAGAAAGAAACCGAATACTTGCGGAAACCGTCGTTACCGATACCGAAATAAGCTGATCCGCCTTTCTGGGCTTCGGTACTTTTAGTAACCATATTCATGGTTCCTCCCACAGAAGAAATACCTAAAGCTGACGCACCCAAACCACGCTGTACCTGGATAAACTGGCTCACATCAGACAAACCGGACCAGTTAGACCAATAAACCTTACCGTTTTCCATGCCGTTGATGGGCACACCATTGATCAGCACGCCCAGGTTGGACGAATCAAAACCACGCATATTGATACGGGAATCACCATAACCACCGCTTTCACGGGTTACATACACCGAAGGAACTGATTTCAGCAATTCGGGGAATTCCAGATTACCTATTTTCTCCTCTATCTTGGCCAGTTTCACGTTAGAAATAGGAATAGGGGTCTGACGGTCACTCTTTATAATAGAGGCAATAACACTGACCTCACCCAAACCAATAGCATCAGGAGACATCTTGACCTCACCCAAGTCTATCGTATTGCTTCCTTTTACTTGATGCGTAATTTCGTTGTACCCCAAGTACTTGAATATAAGAGTAGCCTTGGAAGAGGTAAGTTTCAACACAAAGTTACCGTCAATATCCGTTACAGTACCCAGTGTCGTACCGCTGACCGATACAGTGGCACCAATCAATGGCTCATTGTTCTCGGCATCTACTACTTTACCTTTTACTGTTCCTTGCGCAACAGCCGTAGCAGTGAAACAGATTGTCAGAACTGCCAACAGGAGGAAATGCTTTAGATGATTTCTCATAATTTTGTCTTTGATTTAAATTAATTAGTTAGTATTTCATTCCCAATAGGAAAGACAAAGATAAAACTTTAATTCATATAAATTGCATTTATATTAGACTATTTAAACGAAAAGGGTACTTTTTAGGCGGAATATGACAATTATGTTAAGAAAGGAACAAAGAGCCGCCTCAGGAGAGGGGAAAACTGCCCGGAAATTCCAGAGCAACTGCCACATGATTACTGTAGGGGGCAAATGGGCCGTGACCGCCCGGTCCGGACAAATCAGGCCCGCCCCCTACAGCAAGACAACAGGTCATTTTCATTCAGGCTCTCTCACTTCCCCAATGACAGAGCAAAAAGAAAACGGACAACCAGCCTTACAGGATATCCTTATGCTGCTTCATCCTCTCCCTCAGCGCCTCCAGCTTTTCGGCCTGTTTCTTCAGCTCGTACGCCTTTTCCTCGGCTGCCTCTTTCCGCTTCCAGTTATTGATATAGGCATCCACTCCCTCCTGCACTACGCGGCGGAACACCTCCTCGCCCTTCGCTTTCAGCAGATGGTCGGCAAAATGAATATAATAACTCACTTTCAAATCCACCCCCTTTTTAGGGAGGCGTAAGTATCCGGCCCCACATGCTCATCTCCGAGAACACGCACCTTCGTTATCTTCAACCGATTCATCAATAACTCTAAAAACTCTCCCAATTTGGGGAAACTGCACTCTGCATTAGACATTTTAAATTTGTTTTAAGTTGTAAAATATTAAATAAACCTCTTTTTTTTCACGTTACTTCACAATGGGACTGAAAGAAGAAAAAGCAGGATGCCTTTACAAGAGGTTACGGGCACGTTTCCACGATGCAACCCATTAACACGGCCCGTGCATAAGCTACTGATTGCCAATGCCGGAATCTTTATAAAAACGGTATTCCCCACGATAAAAAGTCTTTTGTGATACTACCTTTCCGGCCTCTCGCAGCCGTTACACCTTCCATCCCGTCATTTAATCCGTTCTTCCTACCTTCGGGAAGAAATTCAGAGGACGCAAAAAAAATGCGGATGCAAAATTAATACTTTTTAAATAAAACGAATCATGAATCAAGAACGTAAACTATCTTTTTTCCTTCCCCCCATCTCGCCGGTGAAGGACGCTAACGGGAAAAACGTGACGCCTGCCACGCTCGTCCCTCACAAGGAACTGACCTTGGAGGAAGTATGGAACATAGTCACCGGCAGCCCGCGGCTGAAGAAACTGACCGAAGCCGCAGCCGCCGCATACGGTGACGAGAAGGAGTACCGCAGGCTGAAACAGAGCACCCTGCCATACGTCACCCCCTGCGGAACTTTCAGCTACCGCCGGAGCGACCGGCTGCTGGCTCCTTCGGGATTGAGCATACTGGACCTGGACCATCTGGACAGCCGCGAGGAGGCCGAAAGGATGCGCCGGCAGTTGTTCGACGACCCTTTCCTGCTGCCCGAACTGGTGTTCGTAAGCCCCGGAGGACACGGCGTGAAGGCTTTCGTGCCCTACGATCTCGGCCGGACAAGCGACGTGAAACAGAATGCGGCCGAGAACATCTACTGGCTGATGGAATACGCCCGCCTGAGGTATGGCGACTGCTCGGACAAAGACAAGGGCAAAGGAGTGGACTACTCGGGCAAAGACCTGGTGCGGGCCTGCTTCCTGTCGCATGACGAAGGAGCCTTGATGAGAGTCAAGACGCCCATGGGCTAATGTGCCAATCCCCATGCGGAACAGAGCGCGGCCAACGGGCATAGCAGCACACGGGCCAACGGGCCGCTTATTCAGAATCATTCAGAAACGAGGTATTCTTATACCGAAACCAAATTAACATAAAAAGGAATATGAATCATTACAAAAACAATCTTTTGGAAGAACTGCACCGCCTGACGGAGGCGGTACAGGCATCACACGCGGACATCGCGCCCACCTATCTGGAATACACCCAACTGGCATTTGCCATCGCCACGGACTGCGGTGAGGCGGGCCGTGCGGATTTCATGAGCCTGTGCAGCCTCTCGCCCAAGCATGACAGTGTGGCGGCGGAGAAACTGTTCAGCAACGCCCTGCACACCTGCAAGGGCGACATCCACCTGGGAAGCGTGTTCCACCTGGCGGAAATGTGCGGAGTGAGAGTCGCCCCCTCTCACAAAAACGCAGACGCAGACGCAGCAGACGCAGGTCCTTTTTTCTCACACACGTGCGCGCGATATAATAAGGTGGAGAATGAAGAAAAAGAAACAGGAAAAAAGAAGCACGAGGAAGAGGAAAAGGAAATGAAGGGAACGGAACCCCTCTCTCCCCTACCCTACTTTCCGCAAGATCACGACTGGCCCGAACCGCTGAAGAGCATCCTCTCTTTTGCCAAAACCCCGGCACAGCATGATGTGCTCCTGCTGGGAGCAATGACGGTGCTGGGCGCCTCACTGTCGCACATCGTACGCTGCAAGTACGGGGACAAATGGCAGTATCCCTGCCTGCAGACCTTCATCACGGGCCATGCCGCCGCAGGGAAGAGTGTACTGGTATGGGTACGCAAACTCATAGAGCCCATACACGAGGAAATACGCCGGCAGGTGGCGGAGAGCATGAAAGTTTACCGCAAGGAGCTAAGAGCCTACGAAGCGCTGGGGAAGGCACGCAAGGACAAGGAGCCGCCCGTGGCGCCGCCCAACCGCATGTTCATCATCCCCGGCAACAACACGGGCACGGGACTGCTGCAAAACCTGATAGACTCGGACGGAACGGGGATTATCTGCGAGAGCGAGGCGGACACCGTATCGACAGCCATAGGGACGGAATTCGGCAACTGGAGCGACACGCTGCGCAAGGCGTTCGACCACGACCGCCTGTCCTACAACCGCCGCACAGACCGGGAATACAAGGAAACCACCGCCTGTTACCTGTCCGTACTCCTCTCGGGCACGCCCGCACAGATAAAGCCGCTCATCTCCTCGCCGGAGAACGGACAGTTCTCGCGAAACATATTCTATTACATGCCCCGTGTAGGCGAATGGAAAGACCAGTTCGGCGAAGATGAACTGGACGTGGAAGCAGAGTTCATCCGGATGGGACACGAATGGAAGGCCAGCAGGGACGAGCTGAAGAAGAAAGGACTGTTCACCCTGAAATTCACCCGGCAGCAGAAAGATGAGTTCAACGGGCACTTCAGCGCCCTGTTCTACCGCTCTTCTCTAGTGACGGGCGAAGAGATGTCTGCTTCGGTGATGCGTATGGGGACCATCCTGTGCCGCATGATGTGTATCACGGCGCTGCTGCGCAGTCTGGAAATTCCCTCGCTGGCCGTACCGGATCCCACTATAAACCCCGAAAACCTGAAGGACGGTATCATCACCCGGCATAACCTGTCCATCACCGATGAGGACTTCCGCGCCGTGCTGGCTTTGTGCGAGCCCCTGTACCTTCATGCCACGCACATACTTTCGTTCCTGGACAAAAGTACGGAACTGAACAGCCGGGGAATAGCGGACCGTGAGATGCTGTATGCGGCCCTGCCGCAAGAATTCACCAAACAGATGGTGATGGAGCAAGCGGAGAAGCTGAATATCCCGGTCAACACCGCACGCAGCTGGATACAGCGCCTGAGGGAAAAAGGCGCGCTGGATATGGTGATGGTGAAAGGGAAAGGAGTCTACTCAAAAAAACAAAGGTAACAAAGAAAACACGCGCACATGCATATATAAGGTACGTGCGCGTGTGTGAGAAAAAAGGACCTGCGTCTGCTGCGTCTGCGTCTGCGTTTCGCATCTCCGGTTGTGATGCCGGTATTCCCGTGGATCTTCCAGTGCTCCCGGAGAATCCCCGGCATTCCCGTGGATCTTCCAGCATCCTCAGGGCTCCCCCAACGCCTCTACGATAAGTTTCACCTCAAGGGGCAGGAAAGTGTGTGACAGCTCATTGTATCCGGCAGCCCGCATCGCCCCCATCAGTCCCGGCTTGCGGTCTATCCAGCGCATCAGTTTGCGCCGTGCGGCACTCTCGGTAATATCGGGACTGTAGCACAGGGCCAGTTCGCTTTTCCCGTAACTTCTTATCTGAAAATTCTCCATGTATGTTCGTTTTGTTTTGATACAAATATACCCTTTTTCCGGCAGACCGTCAAACATTATGAACAGCGAATCGCGTCAAATCGCGTCAAATCGGACCATTCCGCACCCTATCGCACCTTATCGCGTCATTGCCCTTTCCGCACATCGTATCTTTGTAATGTCGGGACGATGAAGGCGAAAGATCTATAATC
>CAJJYX010000137.1 GCA_905197435.1 uncultured Bacteroides sp. | reverse complement strand
AGGGAAAGTGATGGAACAGATAATAGCCGCCGGAGGGAAAATCGACCGGCAGGACGACGGTTCTTTCGTCTTTTCCGGCATAGACGGCAGCGAAGCGGAGGCGTTGGTCTCCATCCCCGAAAAAACGGAGGGCGGGCAAGACCGCAAGGGCAGCAAAAGTTCGTATGACAACAGCCTGCAGGCTATGATACTCTCGTTCGACCTCTCTCGCTCCACCCCTATGGATGCCATGAACTTTATAGACCTGCTGCAAAAGAGGATTTACGATACAGATGTTTAATATGACCTTGTTATATATGAACAGAAACATACCCCTGCAAGCTAAAATCCTCTTCGGCTATATGATGTTAATGGCGGTCATCATCAGCATGGCCGCTATTCTTTTCCATGAACACGCACGCCTTCGGAAAATCGAGGCCGACACCTACGAAATCAGACAGGCACGCCGTGACATATCCGAGATACACCGCAACATCACGGTACTCGCCTCATTGGGCGAGAGCGTCATCGCTTGGGAGGATGAGGACTACCATGCCTACCAAACGAGACGGCTGAGGGTGGACAGCCTGCTGCAAATGCTGCAAACGAACCATAGCTACATATTCGGTCTGTCGCAGATAGATACCCTGCAACAGTTGTTGGCGGACAAGGAGACACACCTGCACCAAATCATGCAGGTGTTCCACCAGCAGGACAAAGCCGACAGCCTGCTGGTGAACCATCTGCCAGAAGCTGCAAGGCAAGCGACACAGACCCGTACCGTCGTGCAGAAGAAGAAAGGCATAGCCGGATGGTTCGGCGGCAAGGAAACGGTGCAAGTGCCCGCCTCGTCCGACAAGCTCCGCTCGCTGAACGAACAGCTTATCGCCCTGCAAGCGGAGCGGATACGCAACATGGAGAATTACACCGACAGCCTGCGCATCCGCAACAGGGAACTGAACCGCAAACTGTTCGCCCTGCTCGGTAACATCAGCGACCATGCACAAGCCGCCTTCCGGGACAGGGAAGAGCAGATAGCCCAAGCGCACCAACGCTCCACCTCCATCATCACCGGGCTGATCATCGCCGCCATCCTCCTGCTGGTGTTCTCGTACCTGATTATCCAGAAACATCTGAAACGGGATTCGCTGCTCAGGAAAAAGATGGAGGGTGTCATTGACCGGAATAATGAACTGCTGGAAACGCGTAAAAACGTCATACTTACTATCTCGCATGACATACGCGGCCCCCTGAACATCATTTACGGATATGTCGAACTGGCAAAAGATACCCGGGACAGGAAACGCAGGAATCACCATTTGGAAAATATCGAAACGGAGTGCAAACATATCCTGCACCTGCTGAACAATCTGCTGGACGTGTACCGCCTGAACGAGTCCAAGGAAACCTGCAACAATGTACCGTTCAACCTTAATGATCTGTTGGAACGTATTGTGACCGGATTTTCACATATTGCCAATAATAAGGGAATCATATTCCACCATGATTCCCAAAATACGGATGTCGTACTGTGCGGTGACATGGATCGTATCTCTCAAATTATAGACAATCTACTGACGAATGCTGTGAAGTTTACAAACGCCGGTATGATACAGTTCAATGTCCGATATGAAAATGGAATGCTTTATATAGAAATAAAGGATACGGGAATCGGTATGGATCAAGACACCGTTTCGCGTATCTTCCGTCCGTTTGAACGCCTGTCGTCTGAGGCGAATGCCGAAGGTTTCGGGTTGGGCTTGCCCATCACAAAAGGATTGGTCAAACTTTTAGGAGGCAGCATTGATGTGGAAAGTAAAATCGGGCATGGCAGCACATTTCGTGTATCCCTGCCGTTAGCGGTTTCCAATGAGAAAATCAATAGTGAAGCGTCGGCAGTTCCGCAAGACCGTCTGCCATTGCCACAGCGCGTACTTGTTATAGACAATGACACATTACAACTGGAAATAGCCAAGGAAATGCTTGAACGCAACGGAGTATCGTGTACCACCTGTTCCAATGCCAAAGAACTGGTCAATGAGATGCGCAGGCAGGATTACGACTTGCTGCTAAGCGACATACAGATGCCGGAAACCAACGGTTTTGAAATTCTGGCATTGCTTCGCAAATCCAGCATCGGAAATTCACACACAATTCCGATAGTAGCCATGACTGCACGAGGAGAAGGAGAAAAAGAGGCATTCATAAAGGGCGGATTCACGGACTCCATCCACAAGCCGTTTTCCATGAGAGAACTGTTGGATATGGTCTCTTCTGTGGTGTCACGCGATGTGGAAGAGTCACATACACCGGATTTTGCCACGTTCACGGCAGATGTGCTTGATAAAAGAGAACTGCTAAGAACTTTCATTATCCAGTCCGAACAAAATATGGCAGACTTGCAATCGGCAATAAAGACAGGGGACATTGAAAAGCTCCATGACATAGCCCACGAGATAAAGCCCTCGTTGGAGTTGTTACGGGCCGATGCTCCACTGGTAAAACTCCGCACCACGTTAAACGATTCTGCATGCGATATGAATACCGTCAATGAACAGGTGAAGCTGCTGATAGGACACATCTCCGGACTTATAACAGAAGCTGAAAAGGAAATAAAGAAAATGAGCGATGAAACAGAAGGTACTGATAGTTGAAGACAATATAAGTTTGTCACAACGCCAGAAAGACTGGCTTGAACAGGCGGGGTACGATGTAATGACCGCCATGCGTGAACCGGCCGCACGTGCATTGATACGCAAGCATCGGTTCGACTTCATATTGTCCGATGTGCGCTTGCCTGAAGGTGACGGAATATCGCTTTTAGAGTGGCTCACAAAAGAGAAGAAAGACATTCCATTCATAGTGACAACGGAATACGGGTCTATACCGGATGCGGTACGCGCCATCAAGTTGGGGGCAAAAGACTATCTGCCCAAGCCGGTACACCGGGAACACCTGCTTGAACTGGCGGAAGAGATATTCCGTCCGCTCGCGACTGTCCGCACGAAACCGAAAGACCTGTTCAGACGTACCTGCCCTAAAATACTTGAGGTGGAGAGATACGCGAGGATAGTAGCCCCGTCGGATATGTCGGTGCTGATACTCGGTGCCAACGGTACCGGCAAGGAGTCCGTGGCACAGGGCATTCACGCGAACAGCGGACGTGACGGCAAGTTTGTAGCGGTCAATTGCGGAGCGTTGCCACGCGAACTTGCGGCATCCCTCCTGTTCGGACACGAGAAAGGCGCCTTCACCGGTGCGGATACGGCAAAGAACGGATATTTCGACATGGCAAAAGGCGGTACGCTCTTCCTGGATGAAATCGGCACGATGCCTATTGACATACAGTCCATGCTCCTTAGAGTGTTGCAGGAGAATACCTATACCCCTATCGGCAGCGACAGGGAGCGGATGGCAGACGTGCGGATTGTGGCGGCAACGAATGAAAATCTGGAACGGGCCATCAAGGAAGGACGATTCCGGGAAGACCTGTACCACCGTCTGGCAGAGATGGAAATCAGGATGCCATCTTTGGCCGAGTGTGCTGATGACATTTTGCCTTTGGCGGAATTTTTCCGTGAACGGTTTTCCAAAGAACTTAAGAAAGAGACAAAAGGCTTTTCAAAAGATGCCATATACCGACTTCGTTCTTATCGTTGGCCGGGCAATGTCAGGGAATTGCAGAACCGGATCAAACGGGCGGTGTTGCTTACGGAAACCCCTGTATTGGAGTTGCCGGACTTGAACGCAGACAGTCAGACTGATATTCGGATTACGGAGAAAACTCCGGACATATTGCCTTTGAAAGACGAAAACAGCGAGAGGGAAGCCATTGCAAATGCCCTTCAAGCGTGCAACGGGCATCGTGAACAGACCGCACGATTGTTGAATGTAAACTCTTCAACACTGTACCGGAAGATGAAGAAATACGGGATAAGATAATCCCCGATATTCTATCTATTTCCGGCAACAGTGTTGACACAGAATATATTGAAATGATTTTTCAATCCGACTGAAATTTTGTAAATTTGCAAAAGATTTGGCAGGGTATAGCCTTGCCGGTCTGAAACATAGAAGAAAACCGGTGGAGGGAAAACCCCTCTGCTGATTATATAACATAAGAGCGCAAGCTTCTCGGACAGAAATCTGGTAAATTGACGTTAAAGGAGAATGATTGCGTAATGCTTATGCTATGCTCTGTCATAGCGTGGTGTTGCGTGTTCTCCTTTAGGCTTTACCAGAGCCTCTGTCTGAGTGCGTGGCTACCACGCTTCTTTTTTTAGACGGACAGGTATGGCAAGAATACAAATCATAACGGCAGTGACATTGGACGGTTATCTTCCCGACCCGAATGAAGAGTTGTTGCAATGGGTGAAGACGGACAGCCAAGGTTTCCCGTTCTGGCACGAGAGGAGTACCTTCACGCTGTTTCCCGGCTATCCCATGCTGGACTTGATTTGTGAAAAGGACGAGAAACCGGACTCCTTTACCTTTACCTCAGAAATATCCGACCCAAAGAGCCTTGACTTGCTACACGGGCTTTCCATCTACCACCTCATTGACGAAATCATCATCTACATTCTTCCTCTGACAACAGGCAACGGTACGGACTGCCTGCATCGACTTCCGGTCAATCGTTGGAAACTTTACAGGACAGTTGCTTTCAAAAACGGGATTGTCCGTCTCATTTATCGCAAATCCTCGCGATAGTCCATTGCATCCTGCAAGGAAATCTTGCAATTTGCAAGATTCGCCATTTATTCATTTTTACAGCCTCAGATTTTTATTTCACTGATATACAATGTTATATCAGTTCCTCTTGGTGTCTATCGGTGTCATTGGTACGCTGTTGGCCTTATAATATGATATAACCTGTTGCGCAACAAGGTGTAAGCAAACGATAAGTTACACTTAAAACAGATTACTCATGTTACAGATAAACAGCGAGATGTTCGCCCAAATCATGGAACGGTTCGACAGGATAGAGCGGGCATTGGAGCGTATGAACAAGCTGAAGGAATGCCTGGACGGCGACACGCTCTTGGACAACTACGACCTGTGCCGGCTGCTCGGCATCACCAAACGCACGCTGGCGCGTTACCGCCAGAAGAAGCTCGTGACCTATTACATGATTGACGGGAGAACCTACTACAAGGCATCCGAAGTGGAGGCGTTCCTCAACCAAAAGGGCAAGTCATTGCCGGCGAGGTTCAGACATCAGCCAAATGTTTAATTAAAATGAAGCAAGGATTATGGAAATAATATGTGTTGACAAACAGACTTTTGAAGAATTGCGTGTCCGGTTCTGTGATTTTGAGGAACGGATGACGCGGGTATGCCGTCCGGCCGAGGACCTCGGCTTGAAAAACTGGCTGGATAATCAGGAGGTGTGCGATGTGCTTCGCATCAACAAGAAGACACTACAGGTATATCGCAACAAAGGGATATTGCCTTTCAGCCGTATCAAGAACAAGCTGTTCTACAAGCCTGAAGACGTACAGAGATTGTTGGATTTGAATTATCACCCTTTAATAAAAAGCAGATTATGAGCTATCATTTCTTGGACGACAAAGACCCTCGGATCGACGTGATGTTTCAAGGGCTGGAAAAAATGGAGAAGATGCTCTCCGTGATTGAGAAGATGCCGAAATCCCTCTTTAACGGTGAGCGCTTCCTCACTGACGAGGAACTCTCCAAAGTCCTGCGGGTAAGCAGGCGCACATTGCAGGAGTACCGGACATTCGGGGTGGTTCCTTATTACATGGTGCAGGGCAAGACTCTGTATAAGGAATCGGATATTCTGAAGATACTGGAGGATTCCTACAAGCGTTGCCGGGAAGAACAACGATGGGTATAGCATCGTTCACTAAAAGAGACGGAGAAATGATTTCCTTTTTACAAAGGGCATTTCTCCGTTTTTATTTTATGCCATTTCAGACTTTCTTCCCCGTTTTTTCTTGACGATGAAATCTTCTTCGCAAAGCTGTATCTGTTTTCCGAAACCTGTGGACTTTAGCCGTTTCATATCCTCGTCCACTTTGGTGTCCGTTACTTGGGCATACAGCTGGGTGGTGGAAATGGAGTTGTGTCCCATCATGCGGCTGACCGTCTCTATCGGCACACCGAGCGAGAGGGTGATGTGGGTCCCGAAATTATGCCTGGCCTGATGGTAGGTCAAATCAAAGCCATATACCTGTCCCAGCTCTCGTGTCAATGTTATAAAATATCCACGATTGTAAACATTGAATACCTTGTCCCCGGTTCTTTGGCTACGATATTTCTCGATGATTTGAAGGGGAATATCCAACAGGCGGACAGACGAAAGCGTATCCGTCTTTTGCCTGTGGATGTGAATCCACCATGTGCCGTCCTCAGCCTGCGTGACATCATTGACCGACAGTTTTTTCAAGTCCGCATACGCCAATCCGGTAAATGTCGAGAAAATGAACATATCCCTTACGAATTGCAGTTGAGGCTTCTCCACCGGGGTGGTCATCAGTGTCTTCAAGTCCTCCAATTTCATGTGCCGGCTTTTTCTTTTTGGCAGTTCGGGATGCAGGCGGCAGTAAGGGTCACGGCGCAATGTCCCCTGGCTGACCGCCCGCATTGTCAGCTTCTTCAGGCGGTACAGGTGTTCATGTACGGTCTTGGGTTTTTGGTTGCGGTTCGTGCGCAGGAACAACTCGAAGTCGTCATAAAACGCACGGTCAAGGCTTCTCAATGTCACGTCCTCCACGCCTTTCTTCTCCTGAACAAAAGCGGAAAGGTGCTTGTAGGAACGCTTGTAGGAGTCGTATGTTTCCTGTATGCGGTCTATCCCGATACGCTTCTTGAACTCCTCGTTATGCTCCCTGAACAAGGCAAGCAGGGTAAGTGGTTTCTGCCCGATGCCTTTGACTGCATTCTTGACAAGTTCCGCTGTAATGAACCCCAGACTGTTCTTTATCCTGTCGTAATGTCCGGTTATCTCGTCTGTCAGGTCATCTATGGCGCGGTTCACCGTAACTGCATTTTCACTCCGTCCGTCGGCGCGTCCTTTGTCGGGATTCCAAATAGAGGGATTGACGGATACTTTGGTTCCTATCTGTGCCCATTCGGCATCGATGCTTACCTTGCACAATAACTGGCACATTCCGTCCTTGCGGACTTTCGTGCGGTTTATATAGAACAATACGGCAAATGTACTACGCCGCTTGATATTCTGGTTTTCTATATTCTTTTCCATGTTCTTGTTTTTTTAAGAGGTAATCAAATCACGACGGAAAAACGTTCCGATATTTTCCGGTTCAAAGTCCTTGTGTCGGAATCAATCTTGTCATCGGTCACTTTCGCGTAAATACGTGTGGTTTCAATCCGGCTATGTCCGAGCATTTTGCTGACGGTTTCAAGAGGAACCCCATGCGAAAGGGTGATTTCCGTGGCGTAGGTGTGCCTGGCCACGTGAAATACCAGCGGACGGTTGATGTTGCAAATCCGGGCAATCTCTTTCAGGTAGAGATTCATGTTGGAATTACAATACATCGGTAGCAGCCTGTTATCAGAAACGGCATCACTGTACTTTTTCAGAATCTGTAACGGCAAGTCCAACAAGGGGATTTCAAATTCTATCTTGGTCTTCTGGCGGGCACTTTTAATCCACCATGTGCCGTCTTCCGCAAGCGACAGGTTTTCTTTTGTCAGCGAGCGCATATCCCTGTATGAAATGCCGGTGAAGCAGGAAAACAGGAACATGTCACGGACAAGGTAAAGTGTCTGCCTATGGAGCGGAGTGGTCATAAGCCGTTGCAGCTCTTCATCGGTAAGATACTTCTGCACCGCTTTCGGACGAACCGGCTCGTAACCCATGAACGGATAAACGGTAATGATACCGTCAGCGATAGCCTCACCCACGATGGTTTTCAGTTGGACGGTCAGGTTGATGACGGTTCCGGGAGCGAGATTGCGTTCGGTACGAAGGTACAGGTCGTATTTGTCGATGAAGGAGCGGTCCAATGCCGAGAAAGGAATATCCGTTAGCCTGTATTTTTCTTGCAGAAACTTCTCAATGTGCCTATAGGCATTGCGGTATGCCTGCAAACTTTTGGCTGTGCGGTTGACTCCAACTCGCTTTTCAAAGTTGTTGATGAATTGCCTGAAATAGCTCAACAGTGTTTCCTGCCCGCTTGCCATTCCAAGCAAAATGCTTTTCACTTCCTCAGCGGTCACACCGTCACGGACGGCAGACTGCTCGTTATAGATACTCAACGCCACCGCACGGATCTCATCCAGCCGGTTGTTGATTTCCTTTGCCGTCACACTCTTGCCAGACGCACGCCCCGAAGTCCATCGGGATTGCGGCACTTTCATCTTCACGCTGAATGCCGCTTCAGAGTATTTTCCGATGTTCAACTTAGCCATTACCGGACATTCGCCATTGGCATCCGCCTCGCTCTTTTTCAGGTAGAACGACACCTTTACATTTGCCTGATTCATAACCTATTCCTTTGTTTGCAAAATTATTATATAGCGAGCAAATGAATGGCATGAAAAATATAGCGGAATATAGAAAAAGCCCCCTTGACTTCCAATCTGAGACTGTATTTTTTCCTGATACGGAAAATTTTGACTAACTTTGCATTAGCAAAAAACAGACAGAACAGCGTTCTTGCGGTGGTGAACAGGGGTAGAAAAACAGTTTTGGAAGTAAATTTCATACCTATTTTCAATCCCGAAAAGGCAACGGATAAGTAGCGATTTGTTTGCCTAACTCCCCAAAAACAGGTCAAAAACCTCAAATGGAAGAATGTGGAACAAAACGACTTATCCCTTTCTCGTCCAAGCACTTTGCATTATTCCTCTGAAATCCATCCGTATGTGAGCGAGTTTTGTTATCTTTGTCAAGCGTTCGTGTACATTCTCTGTCATGGAGTTGATGGTGTGGTGAG
>CAJJYX010000136.1 GCA_905197435.1 uncultured Bacteroides sp. | reverse complement strand
AACACAACCTCATGGATGACGTGTTCAACAACGAGAACGAGAGCTTCATGCAGGAAACGCGGCTTATCGAAAGCGAGTATTCGGTCAATCTTCCGACACGGTTTTACTACAAAAAGCGTTGGAACAATGGCTGGATCAATGTCGTGAATCCTTTTAGGGCTTCCATCGTGTTGGGTACTCCGGGCAGCGGTAAATCCTATGCAGTGGTAAATAATTTCATCAAGCAGCAGATAGAAAAGGGCTTCTCGATGTATGTGTACGACTTCAAATTCAGCGACTTGTCCACGATAGCATACAACCATCTGCTGAACCACCCGGAGGGCTACAAGGTGAAACCGAAGTTTTATGTGATAAACTTCGATGACCCGCGACGTTCGCACCGTTGCAATCCCATTCACCCGGACTTCATGGAGGATATTACGGACGCTTATGAGAGTGCGTACACCATTATGCTCAACTTAAATAAAAGTTGGGTGCAAAAGCAGGGCGACTTTTTCGTAGAATCGCCCATCATCCTTTTCGCGGCTATTATCTGGTATCTCAAAATTTTCCAGAACGGCAAGTATTGTACATTCCCCCATGCGATTGAGTTCCTGAACCGCCGCTATGAGGATATTTTCCCGATACTGACCTCTTACCCGGAATTGGAAAACTATCTTTCTCCGTTCATGGACGCATGGCTCGGAGGGGCTGCGGAGCAGTTGATGGGGCAGATAGCAAGCGCGAAAATCCCTTTGTCAAGGATGATTTCCCCGCAGCTCTATTGGGTGATGTCGGACAGCGAGTTCACGCTGGACATCAACAACCCCGAAGAACCGAAAATACTCTGTGTGGGCAACAATCCCGACCGTCAGAATATCTACGGGGCCGCTCTCGGTCTGTATAACTCCCGTATCGTGAAACTCATCAACAAGAAAGGGATGCTGAAGTCGTCGGTCATCATCGACGAGCTGCCCACGATTTATTTCAAGGGGTTGGACAACCTTATCGCCACCGCGCGAAGCAACAAGGTTGCCGTGTGTCTGGGCTTTCAGGATTTCAGCCAGTTGGTGCGCGACTACGGTGATAAAGAAGCGAAGGTCGTGATGAACACCGTCGGCAATATCTTTTCCGGTCAGGTGGTGGGTGAAACCGCCAAGACGCTTTCCGAACGCTTCGGTAAGGTGTTGCAGAAACGGCAGTCCATTTCCATCAACCGGCAGGATGTTTCCACCTCCATCAACACGCAGATGGATTCACTCATCCCGCCGAGCAAGATTTCCGGCTTGACGCAGGGTATGTTTGTCGGTTCGGTATCCGACAACTTCAACGAGCGTATCGAGCAGAAGATTTTCCATTGCGAGATTGTCGTGGATGCCGAGAAGGTGAAGCGCGAGGAGAAAGCCTACAAGAAAATCCCCGTCATTACCGACTTTACGGACGGGGACGGCAACGACCGCATGAAGGAAACGGTTCAGGCGAATTACAGGCGCATCAAGGAGGAAGTGAAGCAGATTGTTCAAGAGGAACTGGAACGTATCGCAAATGATGAAAACTTGAAACACCTGTTGCAGCAGAAATAACAGATTCCTTTATATATGAAAAAGGGGATGTGTCAAAACACCCAAAATATGAAAATTACCCCTGTCACAGATATCTGTAGCAAGGGTAATTTTGTTAAAAAGAGAGTTTTGACACCCTCTTTTTATTCTCAGATTTGAGATGCTTGTTGATGGTGGTAATGGCAAGCATCAGCAAATAATTTTTCAGTTCTGTATCGTCTTTAAGCAGTATGCTGTATTCTTCGGCAAACATTCTCAACAGTCTGGTTCTGAGTTTCGACATTTCTTCACCGAAAGGTATCTGTCGGTTTTCTTGCCAATACTCAATCACTACGGAAGATACCAGCCACTTGAACTCGGATTTCATCTCTTTGCCGAGTTTCTTGAAGCGGATTTGTTCGCTAATTGGCGGCTCGTTGTATGGCATTATGTCTGCCGGGTCATAAACGGATATACTGCCGATACCATAATCCATGATTATCGGTAAATCAGTTTTTACATCATTCTTATGTTTCTTCTTTTTAGCCATACCCGTTATTGTTGCAGGAAACCTTTACCTTTATCAGTAAGATAGTATTTCTGTTGCGGACTCTTGGAGCCTATGGGATAAAGTGAAAGGACCAAACCGGAATTTATTGCCGGATGGATATAGTTCTTTAAGAAATTCCTTTTATCTTTCATTCCCGTTTTCTCCATGATTTCTTTAGCAGAGAGAGTGTTGTTCCCAATAGCAGACAACAGTTTTCCTAACTGTGGGGTTACTGTGGGGTTACTATAGGGTTGCTGTGGGGTTGCTGTGGGGTCTTGTCCTACTGTAGTTCTTGTATAATGAAACACAATCCATACAGCATTGCCGTCGGTATGAAACTCCGGATCCGGAATACCGACACGGCGACATTCGTTTACCATAAGGGCTATGCCACGTCCCCAACTCTCCAATACTGCACTTTTGTACAGCACATTGGCTACTATCAGATTTTGTGGTTCGGAATTGTGGCCACCCAACAGTTTCTCAATGGTAATATCAGGCGGAAATGTTCCGCTGTTTTCAATCTCCACGCGGTCATCATAGATAGCAATCCCGACTGAACTGCCGGGGCGATGGTAAACACGATGTGCAAAAGCATTTATGCAACATTCTCTCAATGCCTTATATGGCACATTCAGTTCCTCTTCTCTGTACAAACCTTCAATTTTACCGGAAAGGGACAAATGCTTGAAGAAAAATGCCATTGCAGCATCCAGCAAGTTGAATATATTGCCTGTCACACGCTGATTATCTAAAAATTCATCTTTTGTCGTTCCTTTGAACCGGGCTAAACGGAGCAGACATTGGGGATAATGGTAGAAGTTCCGTCCGAATAGGACAACGGAAGCATTGTTCAGCTTTCCATCATTCAACAAGTCAAATTTTTCAAGGATGGTTCGGACATCCTCCTGCATAGAACCTTCCGGCAAACGTCCGCCTCTGATTCCTCCACGTACTGCGCCCAAGATTGCCGTTTCGTCAAGGTCGGATATTTTCAAGCTGGGATTTTGCATGGAATCCCAAGCATAGGTTCCGCCTCGCTGCATAACCAACAGGTTGTATATACCCTGCGGCATGGCAGATGTAACGCTCTCTATCCGTTGATAAGCCCTCCCCTTATAGGTGAACGGGCGCATATATCGTTGTTCTTCCGCTGATAAAGCTATAACACTTTTGTTCGTTCCCGGAATGTCTGTATAGGATATATCAATGGTCGCAAACGGCTCGATTCGTCTGATGGTTTCCGCAATATCGCGCTTCGTCTTGTCGCTCACTTCCTGACCGATAATCTTTCCCTTGTCGGTTACACCGAACAGCACCGTGCCGCCCGTACCGTTCAGGAAGGCACAAAGAGTTTCCATTCCACGCTCCAACTGCCCGGTAGTTTCTTTGAACTCAACTGTCCCGCCTTCGGCTCCGGCAATCAGTCCGTTCAATATTTCGAGGTTATCTATTTTCATCCGTCATTGATTAATACTTGCAAAGTTAATGATTTTAATCGGCTTTCCGGCAGATAATAGAGTGATTGTAAATGAAGAAGGATAAGAAACCGTATAATCCGGCCGCTTATCCTTTGTTTGGCATTCGTTTATCTCCTCATCCGCTCCAATTCATCGTCATGTCGCATCTTCGCGTTCAGTTTGTCCTGCATCTTTTCAAGGAAGTAGGTGCGACTGTCGCTTTTCCTGCGTTTGATGTCCGTATAGAAGCGGTAGCAGTCTTTGGACTCCACACCGAAAAAGGAATAGAGGACAGGGGCAAGCTCTTTCAGCGAAGCCTTGCCGCCATTGATGCAGCCGGTGGCGTAGAGGGCATAGATTAGTTCTACCAACTCGACGGCATTACCGGTCCATTGCAAGGCTGGGACTGTGGCTTTGGTTTCGGATGTGGATGTTAGTGGTGGCACGGAGGTAATTGCAGAAGCGGATACTATCTTCTGCATCTTTCGGATGAAGGATAACGCCTTGCGGATATACACAGTGACGACATTCTCCTCCGATACCGACAAGTTCTGTGGATGGTGCTGTAATTCGATTTCGGCAAAAGCCAACGCCACAATAATATGCTTGGCATCATTGCCGCCGTAGCACAGGTTTATTACTTCCTGCACGAATCCGCCGTATGCCGTTTCCGTGCTACCGTTGTCTTTTCCGTTTATCATGGCGAAAAACTGTGTTTCCGCCAGTATGAGATGGTTCATTATCTTTTCTGTTTTGAGGGTTTACACTTGTTTATCAGTGTGCGCACACTGATATATGGTGCAAATCATAGCCCTAAACACGAGAAAAGATTGTGAGAAAATTGTACTACATTGTTTTTCAGAAAGATAAAATTCAAAAATAATTTTATCCTTGATTGCATCCCTTGTGAAATGTGTTCAGATTCTGAACATGTGTTCACTTTCTGAGCACGGAAATCCCGCCAAGATGTTCATAATCTGAACATTTTATGCCCGTGGCTCTTTATGATAGGTAAGCCGGATTACTCCGTCCCTATAAGTTTTGTTCTCCATAAGCCGCCAGTCATTCATAGGTAGTGCTGACTTGAAAAAATGCGCTCCGTTTCCGTCGATGGTTGGAACAACGTATAGTATGATTTCATCTATCACGTTCATCCGTAACAGTCCGTTGGCATATTCGGTATTCCCGGCAGTTACTTCCAACAAATGGCAAATGCTTCCACCTTCCTCCCTCCATTCTTGAAGCACGGATACCGAATAGTCGGATGTCAGCTTATACAGGGCATTGGCACGTATTTCATCCATACCGTAATCTTCGGTTTGAAGCAACCGCTTCCGGGGATGCAGTTTCATCGGACAGCCATCTATTGAGATAACGGCAAGTAATTGTATTTTCGCCATAACGTATTTTCTTTCCTTTTTGGCGAGGCAAAAAAGTAGCGTGCAATTCACACTACTTTCAAGCGATGGCTCTGGTAAAGCCTTTACGGAGAGTACGTGAATGCACGCTATGCGTAAGCATAGCATAAGCATCACGCAATCGTCTCCGTAGTTTCAATTTACCAGATTTTCGCTCGAAACGCCTTGCGGTCTTATGTCTATATCATCGGCGAAAAGTTACCCGATCGCCTGCTATTTTCTGAAATACAATTGCAAAGTTAATCAATTATTGCCATTTACAGCCATACTCCGGTCAGTTTTCTTCATTCAATCCATACTCTACCAATTTATTATACAGCGTTGTCCTGCCGATACCCAGTATCTTTGCAGCCATTTTCTTGTTACCGGCTGCTTGTTTCAAAGCACGCAGGATACGTCCTCTTTCTTCATCCCCGCTCTTCAATGTAAAACAAGCGGAAGTAGCGGACGGTTCATTGTCAAGTTCCAAATCGGCTTCGGTTATCATATCGCCTTCTGATTGCAGGACTGCCGTCTGTATCTTCTGTTTCAACTCGCGCACGTTGCCCGGCCACGCATGGGCGAGCAGGGCATTACGGGCAGATGCGGCAAACCCTTTTACTTCACGTTCCAACTCACGGTTTGCCATTTCACGGAAGAACTCGGCCAATGGCATGATGTCTTCCGGGCAGTCGCGCAAGGGCGGCATGGTTATCACATACTCCTGCAAGCGATAGAGCAAATCCTGCCGGAACCGCTTTTCCGTTACGGCTTTCTGCAAATCCTCGTTGGTTGCAGCCACTATCCTCACGTTGGCTGTTTTGTCCTCCTTTGCACCGACGGGACGGTAACGGCGTTCCTGTATGGCGCGGAGCAGCATCTGTTGCATCTCCATTGTTAGGTTGCCCACTTCGTCAAGGAACAGCGTGCCGCC
Organism: uncultured Bacteroides sp.; assembly: GCA_905197435.1. GTDB lineage: Bacteria > Bacteroidota > Bacteroidia > Bacteroidales > Bacteroidaceae > Bacteroides. The sequence goes on along the minus strand of CAJJYX010000136.1, from coordinate 3,103 downwards.
ATCCGCTTCCAGAAAATACCCCGTCTTGTTTGCTTCGGCACCAGTAAACGCACCCTTGACGTGTCCGAAGAAGGCGGATTGTATCAATGACGGGGACAAGGCTCCGCAGTCCACTGCCACAAAAGGTTTATCGGCAAGTTTGCTTTGTTGGTGTATATGTTGTGCGATATGTTCCTTGCCCGTACCGTTCTCGCCCAGTATCAGCACGCTCATCCGGGTGGTGGCTACAAGGCGCACACGTTTCTTGATTTTCTGATAGGCTTCGCCCTGCCGGACGAATATCGGAATGTTCCATTGTAGTCGCTTTTCATGTTCTTTTTGCAGGGTGCGGATAAGCGGTATCAGTTTATCCTCCAACAACTGTTTCTGTATGTAATCCTTTGAGCCGAGCTTCATACTTTCCACTGCCGTATGCACCTCCCCGTAATTGGTCATAACGATAAACACCTGCTGTTTGTCGTTGGCACGCATCCACCGTAACAACTCTATGCTTTCACCGTCGGGGAGGCGTAGGTCGGCAACGACAATATCATCCACCTCTGACTTTGCCAATAGTTTCTTGGCAGTGGCAAGATTATATGCCGACATAGTATCGAAGCTGTCTTTCTTCAGCAGGTTGCAGACATAATCGTTATAGACGGGGTTGTCCTCAATCACAAATACTTTCATCCGACGACCTCCTTTCCTTTTGCGCAAGTTCTATGATAACTGTTCCCATACGAAGCATGGCATCCACGCATTTCCGCAATTCCATTTCGGAACATTCAGATTCTTGATGCAGCAGTTCATACAGGTTCCACAAGGGTTTGTCAGCACGGATAACAGCCCATGAACTTCGCTGACGGTGCATCCATTCGTCCAATGCCTTGCGGTCATTCCTCTCCATGATTTCCCGGACAGCCTGCATATCCTTTTCTGTTTCGGTTATCAAACGGTCGAGCATCGCCCGTTTGTCACCATATGCAAGCAGAGAGGACAAGTCGGGAAGTTCATCCTTGTCCGTACTTGTCAAAAGGCATTTGTCTGATACAGCAACCAGTTCGGAAATGGAAAATGGCTTGAACAGGCAGGCGGTAAATCCATTTTCCAACAGCTCCTCTTCGCTGCAACTGCCGGAGGCGGTCGCCACGACAATGGGAATCTCTTTCGAGTTGCTGACACTTGACGAGCGTAACAACTCCAACACCTCATAGCCGTTAATCTCCGGCATTTTCATATCGGTTATCATGAGGTCGTATGTGTGCTGCCGCATGGCTTCCATTGCATCGCCAATAGTGGTGAACGTGTCGCAATGCACACCTATACCAGCATACATTTCCTTTGTCATGGATAATACCATCGGATTGTCGTCCAATACGATGACAGAATAAGGTCTTTCTATATGAGCCAGACTTTCTGCGGCTGTCTGTTCTTCAATACCAATATCGGCAGTGTTCATTGGCAACTCCACAGTAAAACGACTGCCTTCTCCTTTTTCGCTTTCCAAGCGTATAGTGCCGCCAAGCATCCCGACTATCTGTTTCACAATGCTTAACCCCAATCCGAAACCGTCTTGCGTGGCGGCGTTGGAAAGCCGCTCGAACGCTCCGAACACTCGCTGTTGTTCTTCCGCACTCATGCCGGTTCCGGTGTCCTCTACTACAAGGGTCAGCCTATTGCCGTCATAGCTTATGACAAGTGAAACGCTTCCGGCATTCGTGAACTTGACGGCATTGCCCAGCAGGTTGTCGCATATCTGTATGATGCGCTCCTTGTCGCCATTCAGGATAATACCCTCCGGGCACTCGATGGTAAGTTTAAGATCTTTTGCTTCTGCTTGTTGCGTAAACTCCGTTTGCAACAGCTCCGCGATGTTTTCCAAACGAAACGGACGGACATTCGCCTGTTCCTTGCCGCTGTCCAAGCGGAAGAAGTCAAGCAGGGAGTTGAGCATGTCGGTCATTCTCTTGGAGGCTTGCAGGATATTGTCCGCATAACCGCTTATCTTTTCTTCTTCGTTGTCCTGCATCAGTTCCGCATATCCATGTATGGCAGTCAGTGGTGTGCGTAGCTCGTGGGTGATGGTGTGCATCGCTTTCTTGCGTGAGGCTATCAACGATTCGTTTTGTTTTACTGACTTTTGCAGTTGCCCGATTAAATCTGTTGTCTTACGTTTGTACTGCTTGATGCGGGTGGCATAGCGGTGAATGATGATGTATGAAATAATGAGCAACAGCAGCATGACACCCGTTATGATACCTACCTGCAAGAACGACTTTTCACGCATAGCGGATATTTCCGCCTCACGTTCCTGCAAGTCAGCCTGCACCTTGTGGTCCATCTGCTGGATAAGGGTTTGCAGTTGGCGGTTCAGTTCCGCATTGCGGCTGGCAAGGCTGTCGGCATATTCCGACAGACGATGGCTTTGGGCACGTTGTTGCGCTATCATATCACGGTTCAGTGTGTAGAGCATCGTGGTGGTCGTCGTCGGAGGTGCTTCCTGTTTCTTGCCGAACAACCCGAGAAAACCTTTCCTCCTCTGTTTCTTCGGCTCTTCCTGCCTGCTCGTTTGCACTATCACCGGCACCTGCTTGGCTATCCGGCGGTTGATGTCCGCCTGTTGTTCCAGAGCTTCCATGATGGCGCACAGCCGCTTTTCCTTGTCCTCCAGCAAGTGGCGCACGCTGTCTATGCGCACCGATTCGTAATGGCTCTTGAAGCGGCAAAGCATACTATCCACCGTCATCCGTTGCCGCCGGTATGCCGCCACATCCTTATCGTCCCATTCCAGCACCGACTCGCCCAAAAGAGACAACTCCACCACACCCACATACGCATCGTGTGTTTCCTTGCGGAAGCGGTTGATTTCACGGTTCTCCCGTTCCAGCAACTCCAAGTCGCGCCATTCTCCGAGCCACGTGCAGATGATGCCGCCCACCAGCAGAACTATCAACAGATAGCCTGCGGCAAGCAGCTTGCGGAAATGCTTGGTAGTGGTAACGAATTGTTCGCTCATTTGCTGTTTGTGTAAATACCGTTATTCAACATACGCATATAGGTCGTGGAACTTCGCAGGTTCATGGATGAGAATGGCGGCCATGCTGCCTATGACCGCCACCAGAAT
>CAJJYX010000135.1 GCA_905197435.1 uncultured Bacteroides sp. | reverse complement strand
TACAAGAACGGGCTGGACGTGACGCTGGCCTACGAACACGAGATGAACTACCGCCATGCGTGGGAGTTCTTTGCCAACGGCTACCTGCAATGGGCAGAGTGCGAATCCTGCAAGCATGTATGCCCGAAATCTTTCTGGCGGAACTACCGCACCTACAGCTTCGGCGTGGCTTACAAACCCTGCGTCACGAGGGGACGCAACCATTACGGAAGCCTCCGAATCGGGGCTTCGGGCGGAAGCGACACGAAGAAGTTCCTTGCAGGACTGCATTTCGGCTACGAGCACAACTATGTGTTGCGGGCGGGCTGGACGCTATACTGGCAAGTCAAGGGAGACGTAATGATAAAGGGGGCCGACGTGCTGCGTACAGGGGTTGCCCTCGGTATTAAACTACCTATAAAATAAGGGAAAGATGAAACAGAACATTATCAGAAAAACGTGCCAGGTAGTGCCGGTTCTCCTCATAACCGGGGCGTTGGCTGCCTGCGACGCACATATAGAAGAATCCGAAGAAACAAAATATCCCGTACACGTCCTCTGTGTGGACGGGACAGTAATACCGTACAGTGAGTACGAACAATCCAAGGAACAGGCGATTGCCGTCGTCTTCCATATCGGCTCCGACGGGGAAACGGAAGGAAACGGCTATGCCGTCTATCTGTGGGATATGACGCCGAAAGCTTTTGCCGACAGCCTTGGTGTCGAGCAGGGTACGTCAGCAGACATCACGGCATACGACGGGAATGAGAACACGTTCGCCTTGTATGAAACAGAAGAGACAGCCTCACCGATGGCTGAAGCCGTTTTTGCCCTGTGGAAATACGGGCAGAGCGCCTATGTTCCCTCGGTGGCTCAGATGCGCCTGCTGTATGCCAGCCGTGAGGCGGTGAACCCGTATATCGAGCAATGCGGCGGTATGCCTATCCCGGACAGTGCCAACGAGTGTTGGTACTGGACTTCGACCGAAGTGGCCGGACAGGAGGCCGCCAAAGCATGGCTCTACTCGACAGCCAGCGGAGCCATGCAGGAAACGCCCAAGACGCAGGCGCATAAAGTGCGTCCCATTATAACCATCAACAACTGAATTTATGATTATGAACGGAATTAAAGATTTCAATGCACCACAATATGTGGATATAGTACATCCGGACAAAGGATTTTTCGGGTATCTGTTGAGATGCAAATGTCCTAAGCAAGAGGACGTTTCCGGTAATTACATATTCCTCGATGATGGAATAGACTGCTACGAGAGGTTTCCTTCCGCAAAGAACCGCAGGGAAGAAATCCGGACGGAATGGAACGGCCGTATCAGCCGTTACCATGATATTTTCCAAGGGCAGCTCTACTATGTCAATGAAGAATTGATTGAAGGTTTCATTGATTTCATGACTTGTGGCTCTAACGATGCTGTCCGGATTTTCCTTGAGAAGTTTACAGCGGAAGTACGGGCTTCTGCAATATATGACGCTTTAAGGCTTAAACCTCTATATGCAGTTTCCCATGTCTGCCAGCTTACTGCTGATAACCGTATGCAATGGCCTCATATCCATGTTCTCTGGGGCATTAAAAAGAATTGACATAGCAATGGAAGAGAGCAAGGAATTACAGGGATTTTACCGGATATTCCGTGCGGTGGTATATGTCTCCGTACTGATGGAGTTTTTCGAGTATGCCATCGACCCGGCTATGCTGGACCACTGGGGCGGCATACTCTGCGACATTCACGGACGTATCAAGCAGTGGACCATCTATAACGACGGAAACCTCGTGTACAGTAAGGTCGCCACGGTGCTACTCATCTGCATTACATGTATAGGCACCAGAGCCAAGAAACATTTGGAGTTCAACGCCCGGCGGCAGGTCTTGTACCCACTCATAAGCGGTTTTGTTCTGTTAGTGCTGTCCGTATGGCTGTTCGGTTATCCGATGGAGGCACGACTTTATACGCTGCCGCTGAATATTATCTTCTATATGACAACTTCCCTCGTGGGGGTTATCCTCGTGCATGTCGCACTGGACAACATCTCCAAGTTCCTCAAGGAGGGACTGATGAAGGACCGCTTCAACTTCGAGAACGAGAGTTTCGAGCAGTGCGAGGAACTGATAGAGACCCCGTACAGCGTGAATATCCCTATGCGGTATTACTACAAGGGCAAATTTCGTAAAGGCTGGACCAACATAACCAACTGTTTCCGTGGAACGTGGGTAGTCGGAACACCGGGGTCGGGTAAGACATTCAGTATCATCGAGCCGTTTATCCGGCAGCACTCGGCCAAGGGATTCGCAATGGTGGTCTATGACTATAAGTTCCCGACTCTGGCTACGAAGCTGTACTACCACTACAAGAAAAACCAGAAACTCGGCAAGCTGCCCCAAGGCTGCCAGTTCAACATGATTAATTTCGTGGACGTGGAGTACAGCCGCCGGGTAAATCCCATTCAGGCGAAATACATCAACAACCTCGCTGCGGCCAGCGAGACGGCGGAGACGCTGTTGGAGAGCCTGCAAAAAGGCAAGAAAGAGGGAGGCGGAGGCAGTGACCAGTTCTTTCAGACTTCTGCCGTGAACTTTCTTGCCGCCTGTATCTACTTTTTCGTGAACTACGAGCGGGAACCCTACGATGCAAACGGAAAGAAACTATATGCGGAGAAACGGCAAGATCTGCAGACGAAGTTCTGGAAGCCGACGGGTGTCGTTCGTGACCGTGAGGGTGGCAGCATCGTGGAACCTGCCTATTGGTTGGGTAAATACTCGGATATGCCGCACATCCTGTCGTTCCTGAATGAGAGTTACCAAACCATTTTCGAGGTACTGGAGACCGACAACGAGGTAGCCCCATTGCTCGGTCCGTTCCAGACGGCTTTCAAAAACAAGGCAATGGAGCAGCTGGAAGGTATGATAGGTACGCTGCGTGTCTATACCTCGCGCTTGGCGACCAAAGAGAGTTACTGGATATTCCATCGTGACGGCGACGACTTCGACCTGAAGGTGAGCGACCCGAAGAATCCGAGTTACCTGCTCATCGCCAACGACCCGGAAATGGAGAGCATCATCGGCGCCCTGAACGCCCTTATCCTGAACCGCCTTGTAACCCGTGTGAACACCGGACAAGGCAAGAACATCCCCGTGAGCATCATCGTGGACGAGTTGCCGACCCTCTACTTCCACAAAATAGACAGACTGATAGGCACAGCCCGAAGCAACAAGGTGAGCGTGGCACTTGGCTTTCAGGAACTTCCGCAGTTGGAAGCCGATTATGGCAAGGTGGGTATGCAGAAAATCATCACCACCGTGGGCAATGTGGTGAGCGGTTCGGCAAGAGCCAAGGAAACCCTCGAATGGCTGTCGAGTGACATCTTCGGTAAAGTAGTGCAACTCAAAAAGGGCGTGACCATCGACCGTGACAAGACCTCCATCAACCTCAATGAGAATATGGACAGCCTGGTGCCTGCAAGCAAAATCTCCGATATGCCCACAGGTTGGATATGTGGACAGACCGCCCGTGACTTCGTAGTCACCAAGACCGGGATGAACGGAAGCATGAACATCCAGGAGAGCGAGGAGTTCAAGACATCCAAGTTCTACTGCAAGACCGACTTCGATATGACGGAAATAAAGAAGGAGGAATCGGAGTATGTCCCTCTCCCTAAGTTCTATAAGTTCAAGTCGAAAGAAGAGCGAGAGCGCATCCTCTACAAGAACTTCGTTCAGGTTGGGGAGGACGTGAAAGCCATGATTAAAGAGATTCAGCAGTTCCGCACTATGATGTAGTGATATTGATTAGAGTGCGGTGAGACATCGCACCTCCTATATAAAATAATGTAATGAGAAGATACATCATCGTACTATTGAGCATGTTGGCCATCTGTAGCGTGCCCTGTCAAAGCCAAACCATTGACAGGGCACTGTTTGAACGGATGGTAGCCATTACCAAACACTTCGAGGGTTGGCACGACCCAAAGACCACACCGGGCTATGTGGGCTATGGTCACCAGCTACAGAAGGGAGAGCGTTTCCCGAAAACACTGACACGTCAGCGTGCAGATTTGCTGTTACGGACAGACCTCCTCCGGCACCTGCGCCTATATGCCCGTTATGGCAGGGATGCTTATCTGCTTGCCCCCCTCTCGTACCAGATTGGACCAGCCAAGTTGTTAGGCAATGGACGATACCCGAAAGCGTCCCTGCTCACCCGATTGGAACGTGGCGACAGGGACATCCTGCCACTCTATCTGAGCTATTGCAAATGGAGGGGAAAAGCAGTGGCATCCATTAGGAAACGGAGGTGGGTGGAATATCAGCTGTTGTATGCCGAGCGGTGAGGCACCATCCCTCCTATACCTGTTTGTCTGTCACTTATATTATATATAAAGGTAATAATTGCAATTTCAATGTTAAAGTCAGAGCATTATGGCATCCATCAAATTAAAGTTCAGAACATCATCTGTTCAAGAGAAAGAGGGTCGCCTGTATTATCAGGTGATACACAATCGTGTGGCACGTCAGATCCATACAGAGTACAGAATCTATTCCTCAGAGTGGGATGCGGACCATTCAAACATCATTTTGCCAACTTCCGTCACTCCACAACGTCAAGCCTATCTTCTTTCCTTGAAAGATACATTGGATGCTGACAGGAAGAAACTGCTGTTGGTCATTGCACGGTTGGACAAGGAAGGGCAGTCATATACAGCAGACACCGTCGTTGACAACTTCCATGAGGGAAAAGAATTACATGGCATTATCGGCTATACGCTGGAGTTGAACGAAAAACTGAGACGCATCGGCAAGAAGCGGATGGTAGCAAGGTACAAAACCACCCTCAACAGCCTCCAGCGTTACCTGAAAGGAGGCGATGTGCCATTGGAGGAAGTCGATGGGACAACGATACAAGGCTATGAACAGTGGCTGAAAGACAGCGGACTGTGCCGCAACACCACCTCTTTCTACATCCGCAACCTGCGCACCATCTACAATCATGCCGTAGATGACGGACTGGTCATCTCTTCCTCACCGTTCAAGCATGTATATACCGGCATCGACAAGACCGTCAAGCGGGCACTCCCCTTGGAAATCATCAAGCAACTGAAAGAGCTGGACTTGAGTCTGAACCCCCGTTTGGAGCTTGCAAGGGATATGTTCCTGTTCAGTTTCTATACCCGTGGGATGTCGTTCATCGATATGGCACAACTTACACCAAGCAATCTGCATGGCAGTACGCTCATTTACCGCCGTCAGAAGACCTCACAACAGTTGCACATCAAATGGGAACCTGCCATGCAGGAGATAGTGGCGAAGTACAAAACAGATGATTCTCCCTACCTGCTCCCTATAGCAAAAGGAGAGGGAGCCATATTCTGGAGACAGTACAAGAATGCCTATAGCCGTATCACCAAGCAGTTGAAGAAAATCGGAGAAATGATAGGCCTGTCCGTACCCCTGACCACCTACGTAGCCCGCCACTCCTGGGCAAGCATAGCCAAGAGCAAGAACGTGCCCGTATCTACTATCAGCGAGGCATTGGGGCATGACTCCGAGAAAACCACACAGATATACCTCTCCTCATTGGACACCTCTGTCGTTGACAACGCCAACAATCTCATCATCAATTCTCTTTAGGAGGTGCAGCGTCTCACTGCACCTTTATTTCAATATTTATAACTATTGTATTGCGGTGTGATACCGCAACTATAATAAAAAAGTCGGGGATTGTTGAGCAAAAAGGTGTTTCTCTCTTTAAGAGAAACTCTTCGGGATGCAAAAATATGAAAATAACTCCAATTCACCAAATTATATAGCGACTTTTTTACAAAAATGCTAAAATTTGTTGATTTCCGTCAAGCAATTGTTGAGCAAATATGTCTTTTACGATAAAATGATACCTCAATATCAACTGTTTAGCAAAACGATATTTCTCTTAAAGAGAGAAACATCTTTTGCATACCTTTTCCGACCGAATTTTTATGTCGTAAAGAGGGGCTTTGCAGGGGGTGGACTCAGAAAGATGAGAATAGATGACTATTGTAGTTGAAACACATAGAAAGTTGCTGATATACAGACCGATACGCATATCGGGATGAACCATGAGTACGTTCTTTTCTCAAAAAACACATGTCAAAACAGTATGGTGAATGTATTGGACAAGGATAAGATACTGTGGTATGTCATGCGGGCCTACAAGAACGAGAATACTGCCGAAGATCGGCTCTCTAATGAAACGTATGGCTTAGAGTATTTCATACCCAAGCAGAAAGTCCTTCGCACTGTCAAGGGCAAGAAAGTCTTTTTCATGGTACCCGTCATCCATAGTCTGGTGTTTGTGCATGCAAGTCATCAGAAGATTGTTGATTTCAAACACAATTATTATTACGACCTACAGTTTGTCACATGGAAAAGTGGCGGAGAACTTGTCTATCTGACTGTACCTGATGAAGACATGACCAACTTCATCAAGGTGTGCAAGCAGGCAGATGAAGAGGTACACTTCTACAAAATCAGCGAAATCAACAAGGAAAAAGATAAAATCAACATTGAAAAAGGTAAAAGAGTAAGGGTACATGGCGGACCGTTCGACCAGGTGGAGGGCTACTTCATAAAAGTGGCAAAAAAGAGAGGTCGGCAGCTTGTCGTCATTATTCCCGACCTACTGGCGGTTTCAGCTGAGGTGAAGCCGGAATATATTCAAATCATAGACTGAGATTATGGAAACACGAATTACCCCCCCCGAATTGATTGATACAGAGGGATTAGTACAGGACAGACCGACACAAACGGCCTATTAAAGTTAGATAGAGAATGAGTTTAATTTGGATTGTCAACATCCTGTCGGTATTCTTCCTGTGCGTGTTTTTCGCAGGAATCGTGATACCGCAGATTCTGCTCATCGCCTTCCGCAGGCGACTGTTCGACGAGCCGGACGAGCGGAAGATACATCAGTGTGTAGTGCCTCGCCTTGGCGGTATGGCCTTCAAGCCCGTAGTGTTCTTCTCCTTTGTCCTGCTTTTGGCGGTCAATGTCTCAACCGGACATGATGAGCTGCTTAAGGAAATAGGCGCAGAAGCGTTGCCATTGGCATACGCCTTCTGCGCCATCATCATGTTGTACCTTGTCGGCATTGCCGATGACCTTATCGGTGTGCGCTACCGTGCCAAGTTCTTTATCCAGATAGTCTGCGGCATCATGCTGGTGGCTGGCGGAGTGGAACTGTCCGACCTTCACGGAATGCTGTTCATCCATTCCATGCCGTCGTGGATTAGCATCCCTCTCACCGTTTTCGTTACGGTTTTCATCATCAATGCCATCAACCTCATCGACGGCATCGACGGACTGGCCTCTGGGCTGTGCAGCATTGCCTTCCTGTTCTACGGGATGACCTTCATCTGGTTCCACCAGTATCTCTATGCCATGCTTGCCTTCGCTACTTTGGGCGTACTCATACCATTTTATTATTACAAGGAAATATATATCGAAACCGAACGAATTATCATTCGAAATTTCAAACAGAAGGATGCCGAAGGGTTGTTGGAGTATCTTTCCCATCCGCGTGTGAATTGCTTTGCCGGAGACCGCCTTTGTTCCAGAGAGGCGGCATGGGCATATATGCAGTATTCCCCGAAAGACATGCTGCGCTATGCGGTGAGTCTGAAAAAAGATGACTTTATCCCAAATCGGTCATTAGGATTTCTCTGTGTCGTACGGCAAAGAGAAATCCTTTAATTTTTCCCATATAGATAAGAATGATTGTCGTGTTTTTAGTGATCTAGCCAAATATAGGATGTGCTTGTCTTTTGTTTTTCCCAGATAGGCTGGCGTCGATATCAACTCGTATCGGATAGTCTTCAGAAATTTCTTCTTGTTGGAATTGATCAGCGCATGTCTGAACAACGACATGAAGTTATATGCCATAACAATGAAATTCCCACATGCCTCTGTTGCCCAGAAGTTATTTGTGATAAAGTCATCGATAGAGAAATCATTCTTCAATTCTTTTATCCTATTCTCAGAATCCGCTCTTCCGCGATATGAGTCATATACAATCTTGGCCGGCAGGTCAAGGTCTGTTACAAAGCAGCTGTATCGGTATTTTCCGAAATCCTGCTCATCCTCAAAAAGCTCCAGTTGCTTGATTTGCTTTCCTGCAGCTTTGGGGCGCTTGTCTATTTCTTGCCTGACCATCACAATGCGTCTAGGCTTCTCCCAACCGTTTGCCTGATAGATGGTTTCGGATATTTCCAATCCGTCTGTTAGCTCTATCCATTTGCGTTCATGGGTGAGACTGTACTTTATACGATTGTTGAAACGGCAGGCAATGATATAGTGTAACCCTTTCATTTCCAGATAGTCAAGTATTTCCTTCGCAAAGAAACCGCTATCCATGCGGACCAGCCCGACACGTTTGCCCTCAAGTTTTGAGAGCGTGTCCTCAAGAAACGACAGATAATTGGTACTTGCGGATGTGTTGCCTGGACGTAGCCAGTAATTTGCTATCATCCTTACATCGGAAACGAATGCAAGGAGAGGATGATGCGAGAGTCGTCCAGGACGTTTTGGGTTGTATCCTTTGGCTGCTCCTTCCTGACTTCCCTCACGGACCATCACTGTTGAATCGAAGTCTAAAGTGTAGTTGTCGAACTTCAACTCGGAGAAAAACCAACGGAACAAATTTCCGAAAACACGCTGGTTGACAGCTTGAGAGAATTTATTGAGATAGCGCTGGTATGCACGATGGTCTGCTCCACGTTCCCATCCTAATAGGTCACATAGTGCAGCGTCATAACGAACCACGTCAAGATGGCCAAAGCAACTTGCGCCACACCACACACCTGCAAACAATCCCAATATCAGCTGGATCGGTTTGTAACCACGGTTGGAACCTTGAAGAGGTACACCACTTTGCATAACATGCTCTTCAAAATGGCATTTCTCAAGCATTTTGAAGAACAGGGAAAGACCACCAAAAGGTGTTATTTCCTTATTTACAAACTTTATGTCACAGTTTCGCATCGGAGTATATTCTTTTTTTCGTGGTAAAGTTAGTAAATATTTATAAATCAAGCATATACAAAGCTGTTTTTCTAATGGCGGTCATTAGAAAATGACAAGAAACTTTTTCTAATGACCGATTTGGGTTAAAATACAACTATAGGGACAAATATT
>CAJJYX010000134.1 GCA_905197435.1 uncultured Bacteroides sp. | reverse complement strand
CTGCCAGAATCCCTTAGAAGCATCGACAGTGGTTGCATCCGCAGCCATATCGACGGCAGGCTTGTTCATGAAAATCTGCTGCCATTCATAATTGTTGGCCTTCAATTTGTCCAGGCTGTCAAAACGGCGACCGGTAAATGATGCGGCAGTACCTTCTTTCCAAGTTGACCATGCCTTTACCAATTCCATGTCCTCCTTCACTTTGATGGAAAGCATCTCACCGGGAACGAATTCCAGGAACTGGAGATTACCGGGAACATCCATGAACATGAGGGGAAGCTGGCCGAGGTAAGGCAACCAGATAATATGCATGTTGGTGTCTGGCACCACGTTACGGTAACTGTCCGGACCGGAAAAGTCAATGTCCTTTCCATACTTTGCACGGACATTCTTGATCCACCAGGGCAGATGGGTCTTGTTCAGATAGAGAACGTGGCGGTCAAGATCCATGTCTTCAGTGCAGGAAGTCACTACATCACCGACAAACTCTTGGACGGAATCCAACATGTTGGAAGCTGTATAGCTACGATAGGACTCGTCGTCATGGGGGAGGATCTTGAATTCGTGCATATAGCGTACCAACGTATAAATGATTCCGGTTGATGCATTCAGGTAGCTTCCTGCTACACCCGTTTCCGGCTTGACATAGATACCGCGCATACGGCGTTTATTCTGTTCTACCTGTGCAGTTTCCAATGAATTCAGGATGCAGAATTCGATCATGTTCCACTTGATAGGATCAGAACCCTCTTTGTTCAGATAAGCGATATACATGCGCTCCAATTCTTTCATTGGACCGAACTTGAGCTTGATCATAGCATCATCCACATGACCCATCTCGTTCTCAAGCTTCATGTCACCCTTCCAGATGTCACCCTGCTGGTAAGCTTGGGAAACTTCAGAGAAGAAGGCATTGAACACGAGGTCATGGTCCTGAATGCCATAGCGGACGGGGAAATACTGCGTGAGGTCACGGACTGCGAGTACACGGGCAATCAAGGCATCTTGGCGCAGAACCACATACTGGTTGCCTACACCGGCTGTGTTCACCCCTTCGTAGTTCGTACTGAACTCTCCGGCCGCCAGACGTTTGATGTCAAGCATGCCGTTCCTGTGCAGATAATCGTAACGCTGTTGTAGTGAACGTGAGAAAGCAACGGCCTGGCGACGGAAAGCGGCTCCTTCATTCTCTTCATCCCATGGACCGAAAGAAGAAGCAGAACCCGGATTGACAGCAAGTCTATTCCAACGCTCAGACATGGAGAACATCGGACTTTCGATGCCGAAAAGATATTGGGAACGATCTGCCGGTCCCGTGAACATGATGGAAGTGGCTGTCACTGTCCGGGAAGGGATATCATCCTCCGCACGGTTATTCATATTGTCAACCAGACTCTGCACGGCAGTGGCCAGTTGTACCAGACCTTCACCGTTGGCAGGTTGGGAAACAGTCTGTATTGCTCCATCGTTCCCGTTTCCCTCTTCCATGGCTGTTGCATGATGTTGTACCGGATTGATGATACTACCAAGAATGGATTGCACTTGGTCAATTTGTTCTTGAGTGACGGCAATCGTTTGCTGTTGTGTTGCCTGATCCGCAGCCAAGTCATCCTGCAAGGTCGATTGGTACTCCTGATAATAGGAGTTGACTATCTGTCCCCATTCTTCCTGAGTCAGTTGATTGGCTTTCGCTTTGTCCAGCAGATTCAGTTTCTGCAGGACGGTCTGAATTCTTTCTTTTAAATTCATGATAAACAAAAGTTAAGTTATAAATAGTTGAGAGCACTTTTCTTTATAGTCTCGAGTTCCATGTAGCTGCGACCGAGTTCTGCGGCTTTGGCCACAGCTTCGGGAAAAGTCATGGAGGCGTCAACCAGCCCTTTATCGATGGCATGCGAAGTATCGAACGTTTCACCACGGAATACAGGATCATCTTCCGGTAGGCTGTTCAGTTGCGGTCTGGATGCAAGAACTGTAGAAAGAAACTGTTCATTGGGTGGATCCAGCTCTTCTTCAATGTACTGTGCCGGTTTCCCTCTGAGCAAGTCATCCGTCTTTTTATTCTTCAGATCCGATTTCGTTGCTTTGGCTTGGATGAGTTTGAGACCCATCTTTTCAAACCATCCGTCATAGTTACAAGTGGAAATCATGGTTCCTATGCAGCCGATGGTATCATAGGCCGTGAGTGCGGCAATGAAACTGGAATGGCAGGTTATATAATAGCTGGCCGAACAGTTGCACTGCTCCACCAATGTCATGACGGGCTTGCCGAGTGAGCGCATCGTCTCACTGAGCCGGTCCATATACCATGCTTCCCCTCCCGGAGAGTTCACATGCAGGAAATGGCAGGTTATGGCCGGATTGGCTTCTGCCGCAAGCAGGTCCCGTTCGAACTGCTTGGAGGAGAAATACCATTGACAATCTGAGGTGATGAATCCCCAGATACGGTGATAGGCGATACTGCCTTCAGGAAGTTCGTCAGAAGAGAAGTCATCGGTGACGGTTATACCCTGGAGTTCGGAACGGGCCTTCATTTCCTGCTGAAGAAGTGAAAGGGCCTTTTTCGAAGTCTCCTTATATGTAGGGGGATTTTCATTGAAGAAAAAAGATGTCGGCTGCAGACTGTCAGCGGGCACTAATGGAAAAGCCTCTATCATGGCAGAAGACAAGCCCTCTGCCGTAATAAGAAGCCGGTGTATATTTAAAGTAAGAAGCTGGCGTAGATAGGTTCTGTTCATTGCGTATCTTTTCAGCGAAGATAGGCAGCATGCAGAAAGGGGTGAAGGACGCTACAATAGCGGGGAACTGAGCATTTTGCATTCAATTTTTAGAGTTGCCGAATTCAGATTGGGGGATATCGAGACAATGGCGGGTATTTTTTTGTCCCCGATCCGGAAACTCCGGTGCCTGGTGTCAGTGAATTCGACTATACAGAAGCTGCCTGATAGAAAGTCTTTCGTGACTTCAGAAGGAGGAAGGCTTATATTTATGTCTTTATTGCAATTAAAGCAGCGGCCTGCTTCTGTCAATTCAGGTACTGGAGTGAAGTCAAATTCATCTCCGATAAAACGATAGATATCCTGGCGCATGTTGTTCACCGGATAGACTTTAATCTGAATGGAAAGTTCTTTCATATTAGGATATTTATTTGTAATTCAACAAGTTCGCCACACATAGGACATTTTGTCCTCCATTTTGGGACAAAACGCATAGTTCGGTCGGTGATTTTTCAGCCGTTTTTTAACTTCTTTTTATATTCGCGACGCCTTTTCCGCTTGCGGATATTCTCCCGCCACCGATAGAAGTTCTTCAGTAACGCATCTTCGCTGATGCTGTCTATGCAATACGCACATAGGAAATTGTGAACGATATCAAGATTGTTCAGCTCATGCCCGTTCAGGTCGTTCTCGTCCATTGCCGTATGAAGTTCCCGGTTGAACATCCTGCGTATTTCCGTTTCTATAATTTTGGCAGCCCGTGGAGACAGGTAGTTGTACACTTCCGGATCCTTGCCGACACGTCTTTCCGGGAGTATGATGGTCAGATTGCCGTCATCTATGGGAGACTGGTTCTGATGACGCCGTGACATCAGTGTCCATATCACATGGTATAAGTCCGTATTGTCAGGAATACGGAAAGGCTCATCCGCACCGTTGTTGTACTTTCCACGTAAGTATTCAGCAAGGTACGGGGTAATTGAAATGCTCGTCGTGATCATGCTCATTTCCTTAAAAAAAATTTTTGAAACCGTTTTTATTAATTTTTGCTTCCAACTGTCCTACAGTCCAACAGCATTATTAAAGTTACTGACTATTATTTAGTTACGCAAATTTACTATAAAGAAAATAGTGTTGGAGGACGTCCAACACGTCCAACAAACCACATTTTTTGCCGTTTTTGTTGGACGGGGCCAGTTGGATGGTTGAAAAACGGCAATCCAACACGTCCAACAGCATCCAACAAAACAACGCCATTGTAGTATATATATATGATTAAATAGAAAATATATACTACTGTACAACAGTGAGTTACATTTTAAAATTCTTTTTCTTGTTGGACTGTTGGACTGTTGGACGCCTCTTTTGAAATATTTTCCTTTCAAAACTCCCTCTATATTGCTTGTTTTTTTATTTCAGGGGGTTCGGGGGATGGAGTAGGGGAGTATCATAAGATACAGGATGATGAAACCGAACAAAATGTCCGCAAATCGGAATATGAAAAGCAATTATTCCCGATGGGAGGGCCACCGGGAATAATTGCTTGGTTTGTGATATAGGAAAATGTAACATCAGAAGTCCAGCTCTTGGGGTGCACCGATTGCTCCGATAGGATCATTGTCGGGATTATCGTCAACACGGGATTCTTCAGAACTGCGTTGCAAATCAATGCTATATAATTCTCTGAAAATTTCGTAGTTAATAGCTATGCAACTGGAATTGGTACACTTCTTCTCAACTTTGCGCACCATGTCATTGTTGAGCTTTACCGGAATTCCGGTTTCATTGGGAGTATCCTCCTCGAAACCGCCTCGTGGTACCTCCACGACTTCATACCAATTGAACCGGCGTGCATGGACAAAGCCCAGGTAACTTGGATGGGAGCGAAGGTTCTGCTCAATGGTCGACTGCGTTGAGTCTTCCTGATTATATGAAGAACGTGCGTACTGCGTATAGATGGTACTGACGCGCAGGAATAACACACGGGTTCCTGTAGGAATAGAAACTTCCTTTTTCTCTCCTCCGGGCAGCTTGATGGTGATGCGTTCCGGTGTATCAATGGCAAAGTCTCTGCCTTCCTTGATTGCCTTGGTATCAATCATCACATCCATAGCCTTGAAGAATGTAGCCAGCTTATCCGTCTTGGAGATCAGTTCCACTTGGAATTTGATTTTATCGCAGGCTATTTTAAAAAACTCCTCATAGGTGAATGGTAATTTCAATTCTGTATAATCCTCAATCAGTCTGCATGTCGCCAGAAACAATGATGCAGTCTTCATGAGCCGGTCAATCTCACCGGCATTCATTAGCGACTGCTTCAATTCATCATAGGATTTCTGCTTCAGTGCCCGGAAATACTGCATTACCAGCGGACGCAGCTGAAGGACTTCAAAGAGGACATTTGACAACCCGATTTTGGCCGGATCCTCAATATCTTTCAGTTTGTTGAAAAGCTCCACTTCCTCTTGGGTTCGATTTTTTGGTTTGGGGACTTCGCAGACTATAATACGTGACATGAGTGCATTGTCATCACGTTGGGGAGTTTCCTGACCGCAAATGACAACCGGTGCGTACACTTTGTCATTTTCTATCTCCTTGCCGGATGTACCTTTACGCTTCTGTCTTCCATCACCATCATATACTATTCCTTTAAGTGCCTGGAATTTTATATCTGATATATCTTTATTGTTGTATTCATCGAGGACAACCGGTACATCCCGGAAAGTGCTCATCAATGTGGACATGGCGGCATCAGTACCGATGTTCAGGTTGAAAATCGGTATCTTCGGAGAGATGAATAGGGAACGGATGGATATCGCAATCTGTGTTTTTCCGGATGACATCGGTCCCATAAAGAATGGCGCTGTAAACAAGCGGTCTATGCTGTGTATATTGCTTCGGAAAGCGCACATGATGGCAAAGAGGATGGCCCATTTCCCGTTGTCGTTGATTTTATAGACACGATTCATCAGTGAGGCCCATTCATCAAAAGAGCAACGTTTGTCTATAGGGATTTCCTTATAGACAAGCTGTGAAATAAGTTCGTACTTGTCGGACTGCTTGCCGGAACCGGCATATATGGTGGAGAATGCCGGCAGATAATAATTCTTGCCATTGTGGGTGACCACTCCAAGCTCATTTACTGCATCAAATTTCGGTATTCCGTCAACAACATGGAAGATGCCGTTGGCAAAGGCAAAAAACTGTTGGTCATCCCGTCGGGAAAAACCGTCTTCCTGCTGGTTTCCGTATGTGGAAACCTCTGTGCAAGTAACATAATGTCTGCTCATATATTCACGTATTTTAGTCCAATGTTTCTCTTCACCATTGGTGAAGTTGACTGCTTCCAGCATAATCAGCTTCTCCTCAATAGTACTTTTCTTGGCCAAAACCTTGGAATTCACCTCAATGTAAAGCGGTGTCTTGTAATAACGGCGGTTTATTCTAAGGACACGCTTGTTTTCCTCATCGTTGTCCGAGTAAATATGTAAGAGTGGAATCATATAGAAATCACCAACCATGGTATGGCCGGACTTCTCATTCTTGAAAAGGTAGCATACCGGCTCCCCCTGCTTGTTTAACTTCGGATAGTAATTGCATTGCTGGAACATCTGCAGATATTCCGGATTATCCTGGACATAACGGGGAAGTTCGTCCGGGTCATAATTTTCTTCAGTATAGTCATCGTCCGTCCGTTGTGCATTGATGGCCATACGTGATTTGCGTTTGGCCAGATAGGGCTTTAGTATTTCATTCAGGGCTTGTTTGGTCAAACCCAGGCAATTTTGAAAGTAGGTAAAATTGATGATGCGTACCGAATCTTCCGCATAGCTGATTATTTCGGCACAACGTTCGATATAGGGAGCGCGCTCGCCATTATAGGTCTTAAAAAAACATTTGTGCCGGAATACATAGAATTTCGCGAAATTGAAGGTCTCGATGATATCGTTTGCCTCCTCGTCCATATTTTCCTCGTCATCGCTTTCTTCCTCGTCGTCATTATCATCCTGGATATCCCGTTCGACCGTTATGGTGATATTGGAGATACCGGCACGGAAAATGGCGGATAATCCGGCAAGGTAACCGGATTCCGTACCGTCTTTTGCAATAGTAAGGCCGTCACTGTCAGAAGTGAACATCTGGCTTGCCTGACGCAACTGCTGTATGTCGTTCATTCCCGGAATGCCATGGACGTATGCTATGGGGGCATCTCCATACAAGGTGAGGAACTCTTGATAATTTGATGTCAGGATGCAAGGTTCATTTCCGCTACGTGCCTCTGCAATCATATCGATACCATATATACCGGGCGCCATCTTGTCTTTCTCCTTGATGGAGGCTGTTTTCCGTTGTCGCAAAATGGAATTCACTTTCCGTTGGATGACTTCCGTATTACTACCGAAAATCCCGGCCATTATCTCTATGCACTTGAGAAGAAGCGTTTCCGAAGGAATGACAGATATGAGGGTTGATAGCCGTTGCATAGCCTCTTCCTCTTTATTAGGGTCAGTTCCGGGATTCTTGCCGCGTAGAGAGATGGCAAAATATTGAAGGAAATTCTGTTCCCGGTTTGTGAGCCATTTCCCAGTTTCAAGTTTCTGTTCCTGGGCAATATTATCAGGATCCTTCCCTTCAGGAAGCGGGACTGCACTGACTTGGAAACCTGCACGCAGGAAAGCCTCACAGTTGGTCAGCGATGCTTTCAGCCCGGCAGCATCCGCATCATATACAAGTATCACGCGATGGGTGAACCGGCCAAGCAGCTGTATCTGTTCCGGAGTCAGTGCAGTTCCGCTGGTAGCAACGGTATTGCAGACACCGAACTTATGCATGGACATGGCATCGAACTGCCCTTCGACTATATATGCACAATCATATCTTGCAATGGCCGTGCGTGCCTGATACAGACCGAAAAGGTGGGTGCCTTTCTTGAACAACGGTGTATCCCCGGTATTAACGTACTTGCCGGTGTTTTCCTGCGGGGACAGCCAGCGTCCGGTATATCCGTTTATGTTACCCTTGATATCAAAATAGGGAAACATGATGCGGTCCTTGAAAGTGTCGAAGGTGAAGTTCTTCTCGCTTCTCTTCAGGATGTCTGTTTCAAGCAGCTTCTGTTCGGAAAATCCAGCAGCAAGCATCTCCTTTTTAGCCAAGTTGCCTGCCGGGGCATATCCAATTCTGAAATCCTTCAGGACCTTGTCATCCAGGCAGAATCCTCTGTCGTGCAAATAAAGTTGTGCCTCCGGAAGATGCTTCTCGAAAAAGGATGCAGCGCCTTTCATCGCTATACGCTGCGCTTCACGTTCTTTTACTCTGGCAGTTTCCTCGTCGGACATCACCCGTTCAGGGAGAGGGATTCCCGCACGGCCTGCCAGCCAGGTGAGAGCCTCGTTGAATGACATGTTCTCATGATCCTGGACAAACTGGATAACATCTCCTCCTTTGCCACAGACGAAGCACTTGTATGTCTGCCTTGACGGGCTGACGGTCATCGATGGATGTCGGTCCGAATGAAACGGACAGATTCCTATGTAATTTATACCTCTCTTGTGAAGGGATACAAACTGACCGATCACGTCCGTAATCTCGTTGGCATCCTTTATTCTCTGTTTTAATTCGTCATCAATCATTGTTCTTCAAATATGCAAAGTTGACGCGCAGCGAATGCCTCCTCCAGTGTTATACCGAAATACTTCGACAACGCGATATATTCTTCCTGGTTTATGCTTTTTCGGCCATAGAAAATATCCCACCAGCGCATCTGGTTAATGCCTACCTCCTGATAGAAGGCACGGTTGGGCATAAAATTTTCCGGATGCCGGAATTTCAGTCGGAGAATCTCCTGCACCAGATTCCGTTTGACTGTCTGTCCCACTACAATATGTTTCCGGTGCATATATAACTGTACTGCCAATGCGGATTTTCCCAAATGTTCCGCCATTTGTTCTAATGTTTTCTTATTGACATTATCCCGTACGTATCTGTCTTCGTCGGGTTGCCATCTTCCATTGTTCATAGCTTTCTTTCCTCCATATCTGTGTATAGTCTTCATTGAATTCGAACTCAGGGTGCTTGGTGATATAGCAGCAACAGAATTTGATAAATAGTTCCTGCTGTTCCGGTATGACAGAGCCCCCGATATCATAGTAATGCATGACCTTGAGCTTGTCGAGGGCATTATATACCCTCATCTCAAACTCAAGGAAAGCGTCGATGCCAAGCTTCTCCAAGAAACGGTCTATCCAATCGAGATCTTCCATCCTATATTTCAATAGACTTTCCATATCAAGGATATTATCTGTACCTACAGTTCTGATGTGCCTTAAAACCATCGAGGAACATTTCGGCAAGTACTATATTGATTCCGTAATGCTCCTTGAGGTTCTCCGGACGTCCGGTCAATGTCACACTCAAATTCTCCTTATGGTAATCACGCTCCACATCAAAGTATAATTCCTGCCCTCTGTCATCATGGAAAGTAATCCGGCACCTTTCCACCAATCCCCCCAGTTCTGAAGAG
>CAJJYX010000133.1 GCA_905197435.1 uncultured Bacteroides sp. | reverse complement strand
ACGTAGCCATAGGTCACTTCATCGGGCTTTCCTTTGTAAATTTCATGAAGCCACACCAACGGACTGACAATAGGAGCGTTGCTACAAGAGTGTTTGGTGACATACCCGGGTCCCCATGTGATGCCTCCCAACTGATTGCCTTGTTCGTCAAGAGTGCAATCCCAACCGTCAAGCACATATTCCATCAGGTATTCCGCCTTTTCCAGATAACGCTGCTCACCGACGATATGATAGGATTCCAGCAATTCACGCACCAGCCACATCTGGTCATCATAAACATTGAGGATGCCTTCTACCTGTGCAGTTCCCTTATCCTCTCCGCGGTTTACACCATATACAGTCCACTGTTTAGTCTGTGTATAAGAGGTCAGCGTAAAGGTTCCTGCATAATACTCCAAATTGTCATAAAGTTGAGACAAAAGTTCCTTGTAACGGTTAAAGTGAGAGTCATAAAGAGCCGTCTCGCCCTTTGCCTGTCCGGTCTTCATGGCTTTCATGGCGGCGTTCACAGCCTCAATGGAACTGGTGTACATCCACACACTGCCCAACTCACCGGAGCGACTCCCGGTATAAGGGTTATAATAACGTGACATAGCCATGTCCGTTCCAGTGAAATAGCACTCTACGGCATTGTCAATCAGCTCTATGGCACGTGCCACATTCTGCACAGGCAAATTGCCTGGAACATTCGTCCCCCCGTTGTTCAGCTTTTCATCAACAGCAGAGTCGTTGCTGCAAGCCACTAACGTCCATAAGAGCAAAGTCAATAAAAAAAATAGATTTTTCATTCTGTTCATACAATTAGTTTCTTCAGCCTCCCCCATCCCCTCTCCTAAAAGAAGCGAAAAGGAGTAAGGGGGAAAGCCTCCTAAAATTAAATACCAGTAGATTGTCACTCCATTGTTATGTCACGCAACACCAGCTTATTCTCGTCGCCGTTCTCTTCTCCCTTGAAGACACCGATGGCCAGCATCACGTTTTCTCCGTTGAACTGAGACAAATCGTAGGCAAAGCCGGCATATGCATCCGAAGCGCCTTTTCCTCCGGCCTGGTGGATAAACTTCCAGCAACCGTCGGCAGTAGCCTCGGCAAACTGAGCCGTATTGGATGCCGGTGCCAAGTGTATGACAGTTCCATCCATACGGATGGCCGTTACCTTGAAGAAGGTGGCATTCGTTCCGCTGAAGTTGCGGGTCTTTAATGTCATCTTATTGCGTCCGGGCGCGATGGAGAACTTGGCATAGAAGTAAGATTCGGGAACGGTAGTACTCACATTGCTCCCACCACGTGTCTTTATAAGATAGCCTTCGGAAGGGAATACCTCAGGGTCCTTGCTAAGTGGCATATACGACCACTCGGCACAAATATGGTCTACCTCGCGCCATGCACGATAAGCGTCCACATAATTGTCTCGACTTCCTTCAATGGGACTTAAGCCTGTAAACTGAGACTTCACCTGCGGCATGGTAGAGCGTACCATTTCCTGAGTCATCTTCCAGCCATTCAACTCTTCGACAGTTGTTCCCGGCAGCCATCCCCATCCTTCAACGGCTTCTTTGGCAAAAGCGATGCGGCGTAATACCAGCTGCTTCCAATAATCGCCTGTCTGGGCACGGAATGTACCAATGGCAATGATTACTTCCTTGCCGATGTATTTACTCAAGTCCACCGGAACAGAGCTGTAATTTCCCGAAGCATAAGTTCTGACATCTCCTACCATTTCGGCCTTCGGTTCAGTTTCAGTCAGGTCTACCACCTGTACACCATAGTAAGTTGGAGAAGCATCGTCGGCATCGTGTGTACGAATCTGCAAGGTCATCACGTAGTTGTCTTCCGTTACCAGTTTGCTCCCGAATACAAAGGAATCGAATATTTCCAAATCGGCAGGATTCATGCGGTCGTCTTCATTGTTACGAATGCGGAGAGTGGTTCCCTCGTCCTGCTCTTCCCAGTTACCACGGAAGTCCATCGTACACATATAGTTACAAGCCCAGTCCCAATGAGGATAACTTTCTGCGTTACGTCCCCCCCGGTATTCGTTATAATACCATTTTTCGGCAGCTCTCAAGTCATCAATGGTCAGTCCGCGCAAGACTTCCGTTCCACCGATGCGGGCATTTGCAGTGGCAACACCATCCACGAAGTCACTCACAACCAATTTCTTAACAATAGAAGCATAACCCTCTTTCGTAAAAGTCACGGTATAATCGGCCAATGGTAAATTACCAATTTCAAACGTACCATCGCTTCCGGTAGTGGCAGCCTGTGTGGAACTGATGCTGACCTTCACTCCTTCCAATGGGGTATCGCCTCTTCCAGCATCGGTCACTTTCCCTTTGATTTTTGCAGCTGCATACTCCATCCTAAGGCTGACTTCAGCCACTTGTCCTTCATTGAACTTCCCTGCCACAACAGTAATACTTGCCGTCTGGTAATCGGCTTTCGTAAATGTAATTATATGAGTACCTATTGAAATGTTTTCGAGTGTATATACACCCTGTGAATTCGTCGTGGTCTGAGGGCCGTCCGGAGCAGCCGTTATACCGGAACCATCGACCAAGACCGTTACCCCTTCAAGGGGAGAAGATAAATCGTCTGTGACGACACCCGTCACCTTTCCATAAGATAAAGCCCCTTCACCCGTGTCATCATCCGAGCAGGAGCTTGCCATGAACACCATACTTATAAGCATGGTCATCAGTCCGAAGACTTTCAGCTTTTTCACTTGTTTCATAGTTTAAATTATTATTAGAATTAATATAACAAAGGAGACGATGCTAATCGCCCACATCAGCCTCAGGGTGTTGCAAACCGCCCCTCGACTACAAAATTGACTTTGCGTGGGTTATTTTTAGGGTTAATTTGCGTATAACGACACAAAAAAAACATTAACCCGGGTCATTTTAACCCATAAAAGAAAAGAGAGCTATCCCCAATCACGTTTGTTTTGACCGGGGTATGAAATGCCTGTGCAGAACAAGACCAATCTCATGGTACTTGCAAGGCTTCATGACGACACTGATGAAAATAATAAAGTTCAGACCTCCCCCGCTAATAACAACCTTTCCCTTCTTATACCTGCCAGATATACTTTGAATAGATCCGGACAGCTACAGGGCTTTGCCTTGTTTAGCAGACTTGCCAACCTTCTTCAGTCTTATATCCGTTTTTGTGCGTTAGGGACTTACGCCCATTAAAATATGCCCATACAGGGCGAACTAAAAAAGAACTGCCCTCGCCACAAAAACTTGTAACGAGGGCAGTTTCATTAAAAAATAATTTAAACCAGTTTCCGAAACTCCGGAAAAGCCGGGCTATCAGCGAGAATAGGCCTCCGGATAACCGGGTTTAACAGGAATACGTTCGTTGTCCATCGCAGCGTTCAAGGCAAGCCATGCCACAATAGCGGCATTCACCTTCAGATCTTCCAATGAGAGACGTTCGTAAGTATCCATCGTCGTATGATAAGTACGGCCATACTCCAGTGGGTCTTGAATGAACTGATAAGCAGGAAGCCCCAGTACAGAGAAGCTGACATGATCGGTGTTTCCCACCTTGAAAGGCGCGAGTGTACTGAATCCCAACGACTTAAAAGGTTTCATCCAAGTCTCGAAGAAAGGCACAGCCTGATCGCTCTCCTCCAGATAAACGCCCCGGAAACGTCCGGAACCGAAATCCATATTCAGATAAAGGGCAAACTGGTCGTATCCGGCCAATGCCTTCTTCTTCTCCGAATCATATAGATATTTGGAAGCATAACCTCTGGAACCATGGTATCCTTGTTCTTCAGCACCCCATAATGCCAGACGGATGGTGCGGCGAGGAGAAATACCCAATGTGTGAAGAATGCGCATGGCTTCCATCATGACTATACAGCCCGACGCATTGTCGGCACCTCCGGTCCCGCCCTGCCAAGAGTCGAGATGAGCACCGATAAGCACTACCTCGTTCTTCAGCTTGGGGTCGCTACCCGGAATTTCGGCCATAACATTGTTGACATGCAGGTTTTCTGTAAAACGGTTCCGGATATCCAGTTCCATTTCCACCTTTTTGCCCCTTTTCAGCAAACGCACCATGCGACCGTGGTCTTCGATGGGGAGAATAATCTCCGGAACCGGCTGAGAATCGCCCACTTGATACTCCACTCTGCGCGAAGTAGGTACATTGAACGTTCCTCCACCACTGACTACCGCCAGCACATTTTCCGTTTTCATAAATGAAGTGACGGCATTTTGCAATTCCTGCATGGCCTTTCTGCTCTCACTATCCGATGCCTGGCGGGGCTTGCCCGGCCGACGGTCCAGAGTCATTCTCTGCAACTGCTCATCCGTATAGCGACTCGCCAAAGGCTCATAGGAAATCTGGTACTCTTGTTGAACAGGCATCAGCACAACCTTTCCCGCAAGTTTTCCCCGATACTTTTCCAAGTCACTCTTAAGCTTCACGTCAAGTAACACGCACTCGCCCTTCACCAGACCGTTGGTGCTGCCCGACCATGCTTTGGGATTAGCGGAAAAACTACAATAGTATGGAAGCGTCATTGCTACGTAGTTCTTCTCATTATCCCAACCGCCTCTGGAAAATTTGGAAGCGACTTCTGTTCTCGGATTGGTCAGTCCCCACTCTTTCAATTTCTCCACAACCAGTTTTTCCGCCCGTTCACTCATCTGTGAACCAGCCAAACGAGGTCCCAGCTCATCGGTCATGAACTGTGACAACTCTTCTACCTGTGAACGGTTGAAGGCTTCCTCTTTCACCCGAAAGGCCATTCCTTCGGGCTGGCAAACCTGAGCATACGATGACGATGCCCAATACAAGGCAACCAACCACATCCAATATTTATTTCTCATATCCACGATTTATTTAATGTTCCATTAAAAACGTCTTCCGAACCCGTCATGCCCGATGTAGAATGCATCGCCATCAAGCGTCCCGTCGGCAATAGGACAGAGACGGAATGAGAAACTGTGGCGGGAAGCCGGAATCAGGTATTGCTGATGCGGGAATGCACCCCAACTGGTATCACCGCCTACTCCCATCTGTCGCCAGTCTATGTTCCAGGTCATCATATCCTTAGATACAATGTCCGAAAGGTGCCGCTGGCTTTTATGGATGCCCGGTTCATCAAGATCCTCAGTGGGGAAGTCGTAGGTACTGCCTGCAATGTAGGGCGCACCGATTGCCATCAATCCGATACCTTGCGGATTGCGTAAGCTCATCCAGCGGACATCAACTTTATTGCCAGTCTCCTGCGGACGGTCATAGAGGAAGTACTGTTCTTTCACGTTGCCTTTGTAACGTCCTACATATGAAGAAATGCAACGGTCGATATAATTCTCATGAGGACCGCGTCCCAACCATTCCACTGTGTCGAACTGTTTGCCCAGAGTAAGTGTCAATCCTAAACGAGGCATCAGCGGCAAAGTATCGTTACCGGCTATAAAAGTGCAGGTTACATCCATGCAACCATCACCTGCCACGCGGTAGTTCATGATGAAGTCTGACGAACCGACAACCTTGTAACGCGAAGTCACCTCACAAGCGCCGTCTCCCGTCTGTCGTTGCTCCATGGAAACGAAACGGGCGTCGCGACCGGCTGTGCGCCAAAGACGAAGACGAACGTTAAGCCGTGCTCCCATGTCATTGTCTGTTGTAGGACGCCAGAAGTTGGGGCGAAGAGGTTCTTTCAACAATTCCACTCCATCGACGGCAAATGAGCAAAGTGCTCCGTTTTGCTTGTCAAAGCCAATGGCACTCTTTCCGGCAGCCAATGTCAGCCGTGTATCCGTTTCGGTACGAGTCACTTCTCCACGAATAGGTTCGGCAACCGACGGCTGGAAGAAAGGCAGTTTGAACTGTGCCGATGCAATCCGTGTACCGGCTTTCAGGAGTCCTTCATCTTCACGCTGTGTGGCCCACACGGTCAGGTAATATTCCGTACCGGGCAAAGGCTTGATATCAGGGAAATTGGATTGAATCACTCCACGCTGCTGCGGTTGTAGCGACAAACCGTCGAAAGTACCTTCGGCAAGCTTCTTTCCATTGCCCTCCAAGCACCAAGCAAAATCAAAGTCGCTCAGGTTGGTAAAGAAATATTTGTTGTTCAATTCCACCAAGCCGGCATGATAGTCCAATAATGTAAAGCCGATGTTCTGATATACCCTCTTCACCTCATGAATGTGCGGCTTCAATGTGCGGTCTGCACAAATCAGTCCGTTCATCTGGAAGTTGGCACTGCTGGGCGTTCCAGCCGGAGCGAGGTCGCCTCCATAGGCCCAATAGAAACGGCCTTTCTCGTCTTTTGCAGCAAATCCCTGGTCTACCCAGTCCCAAATGAATCCTCCCTGAAGTGAAGGATATCGTTCGATGACATCCCAATAATCCTGGAAATTACCCACACTGTTCCCCATGGCATGTGCATATTCACACAGAATCAGCGGTTTGGTAGGCATATAGATAGCGTGGTTAATAAGTACATCGATCTTCTTATACATAGGGCAGAAGATATCCGTATAAGGTCCTTTGATACCGTCTTCCGAGTGTACGGGACGATGTGAACGATCGTTGGCATGAATCCAAGTATAAGTAGCAGCAAAATTACATCCAGAACCGCTCTCGTTGCCAAGCGACCAGATGATGACGGAAGGATGGTTCTTGTCTCGTTCGAACATACGTTCCGTACGGTCGATAAAGGCCTTTTGCCACTCCGGCTGATTGGCCAATGCCTTATCCGGATCATACCCCATACCGTGGCTCTCGACATTTGCCTCGTCCACTACATAGATACCATACAAGTCACACAATTCGTACCAGCGCGGGTCATTGGGATAGTGCGATGTACGCACTGCATTGATGTTGTTTTCCTTCATCAATTGTATATCCTTTATCATGGAAGCATCATCCACCACATGGCCTCTGTAAGGATCGTGTTCATGACGGTTTACACCTTTTATATATACCGGCTTTCCATTCACCAAAAGCTGGGCATGCTTGATTTCCGACTTCCGGAATCCGATCAACTGAGAAGTGTACTGCTGTGCCTTGCCACCGACATAGAGGCTGAGATTCATACGGTAGAGATTCGGTTTCTCTGCGCTCCACAACAACGGAGACTCTATTTTGCGTTGGAAAGCGATTTCGTTGCTCCGGGCAGGTAATGACTTGCGCTCTTTGTAGACAGCCTTACCGTCATGATCCAATATTTCCACTTCGACAGCAGCATTCTTCACTGCCTTGCCCGACATGCTTGCCAGTTCCACAAAGAGGTTGAAGTCTACATCCTTGTAATCACGGTCAAGGTCGGTCACTACTTCATAGTCACGGATGTGAACAGCAGGACGGGCATATACAAACACATCGCGCTGAATACCGGCCAGTCGCCAATAATCCTGGTCTTCCAGATAGTAGCCGTCGCTGAACTTATACACCCTCACGGCTATTTCGTTCTCTCCGCTCTTTATATAGGGCGTAATATCAAATTCGGACGGAGTCTTGGAATCTTGCGAATATCCCACCTGCGTCCCATTGATCCATACATAGAAAGCAGAAGCCACGCCACCAAAATGAAGTACCACCTGGCGTCCTTTCCAGTTCTGCGGTACCACGAACGTGCGTTTATACGAGCCTACCGGGCTATTCTCCACGGCAATCAGCGGGGGATTCTTCTTGATGCCATAGCCACTGCCCACATAGAAGGGATAACCGAATCCTTCCATCTCCCAGTTGGACGGTACCTTGATGGTGTCCCAACCGGTGAGGTCGGCACCGGGTTTGAAAAAATCTTCCGGACAACGGTCATAACGAGGCACGTACTTGAAGTTCCAAGTTCCGTTCAGAGAAAGGAAATAAGGTGACTTTGACTTGTCTCCCTCCACGGCCATTGCCTTGGTAGGATAACCCATAAAGGTGGCAGCCGAAGGAAGCCGATTGATGTGCAGCACATCGAAATTTTCCCAATCATTGTCAGAGTGGGGATATTTGTCCTTGCGCACCGCTACAGCCTCTTTCTTGGGTGCGTTGGCGCTCCTGTCCACCGGAGCGCCATCGTATTGGGACTGTGCCATGCTTGTCAGCGACAGCGACAAAGCAATCCCTGTCAGTATATAATTAACTCTACTCATGAGTATGTCTTTTTCTTTGGATAAGTTTGAAAAATCATTGGTTCAGAAGCAACCGGAGAATCAAAGCGGAAGACCAACCGAAGTTGGGCGCATTCAGCACCTCGCCCGTCAGCGGATTGTAGTTCTCATGGATAGGTCCATCAGTCATCAACCCTTGGGCATGTGCCATAAACTTGCGGGTCAGCAAGTCGGCCTCCTTATCATAACCGTAGCGCTTCAGCCCTGTGATGCCGAAGTAAACCTGATTGAACCAGACCGGTCCGCGCCAATAGCCGAAAGTAGGACGCAATGCAGGGTGGCTCACATCGAGTGTTCCCAACGGCAGGTAAGAGTTGAAATGCTTTTCATCCATCATGATATTCTTCACGCTTTCGGCCTGCTCCGGTGTGGCAATGCCTGCCCACAAGGGCAACCATCCTTCAGCGCCCATGACTTTGACGGGTGAACGGTCATCAAGCCTGATGTCATAGAAAAAGCCGCTTTCACTGTCATACATCTTGGTCTGTACATACTGTTTGATGACTTCGGCCTCTTCAGCCAACTGCTTGGCAAGTTCCTGTTTGCCCAAGATGGACGCCATTTCCGAAAGGGTCAGCTTGTCCACATAGAGGAATGAGTTCAGACAGATGTTCTCCTGATCCATGGACCAAGCTTTTTCCATCTCGTTCTTCAGCATCTTGGTACCGTCAAAGCGAACGCCGTTATCCATACCACTTTCCCAAGCGGCGGCAATCAGCGTACCATCGGTAGAACCGTACTCGCAGATGCCGTTGTGGTCATGGTCGCGCTCGGCATACCACCACTGATGGAACTTATACAACTTATCGAATATTTCGCCCAAGAACTCCTTGTCACCGGTAGCCTTGTAGACATTCATCGCTCCCCAAGAAGCAACAGGAGGCTTGGAATCACGCCAGTTGTTGCGTGCTTTGTTATAACCGATAAAGTCGGGAACCATACCATTCTCTGCCTGATAGTCGAACAAGGAGAGCATTTCGCTCTTGGCTCCTTCAGGATTATAGAATACATTGCCCGATGCAATCTGCCAGGCATCCCACGACCAGCATCCGCCGATGAATCCCGTATAGGAGGGGAAGCTGCAAGCGTGCAGTATATCTCCCGCCGGTGTGCGCCAGTTGGAATTCAAGGTCATCAGTGCTTTCACCGCAATGTTCCGGTAAGCGTTTTCTTTCATATAAGGACTGTCGGC
>CAJJYX010000132.1 GCA_905197435.1 uncultured Bacteroides sp. | reverse complement strand
AAGAAGAAGGAAAAGGCGGCTGCCGATGCTGACGGCTATCAAGTATTCAAAATGCCTTGGTCCATCAACTTCAGTACCGGTTTCAATATAACGGAAGACACCAGTAAGCCCATTAATCGTAAGAACATGCGCTATCCGTACAAATTCAGCCTGAATTCCCTTAATATAAACGGTAACGTCAAGCTCACCAATAAATGGGCTGTCAGCTTCAACTCCGGTTATGACTTCAATGTGAAAGAGATAACGCAGACCGCTTTCAACATCACACGTGACTTGCACTGTTTCAGCATGACGGCTGCCCTGTCACCTTTCGGACGCTGGAAATACTATAACTTTACCATTCGTGCCAATGCAAGTATTCTGCAGGACTTGAAATGGGAGCAGAGAAGCCAGACTCAAAGCAACATCCAGTGGTATTAATAAAGAGGGTGAATGGTGGGAAAATAAAATTCTCCATTCTACCAGATTATCTCTTTCTCTCCATGTGCTCTCAGATAGTCATTCGTCTTACTGAAATGCTTGTTCCCGAAGAAGCCGTTGTAGGCGGATAGAGGGGAGGGGTGTGCAGAGGTAAGTACTAAGTGCTTGTTACGGTCGATGAAAGCTCCCTTGCGCTGTGCGTACGCTCCCCAAAGGATAAATACAAGATGCTCTTTTTCTTCTGCGAGAATGCGGATGGCAGCATCTGTAAATGTTTCCCAGCCGTGATTCTGGTGAGAACCTGCTTGATGTGCACGTACGGTAAGGGTGGCATTGAGCAACAGTATGCCTTGTTCTGCCCAGCGTGTCAGATTGCCGGTTGTGGGGGTATCGGTGCCGATATCATTTTTTATCTCTTTGAAGATGTTGAGCAGGGAGGGCGGAAAGGGGACTCCGTCATTCACGGAGAAGCACAGTCCGTGTGCCTGTCCCGGACCATGATAGGGGTCTTGACCGATTATCACAACTTTTACCTTATCGAAAGGGCATAAGTTGAATGCATTGAATATCAGCCTTCCCGGGGGGTATATTGCATATTTCCCATATTCGTCCCGTACGAAATCTGTCAATGTATGGAAATAGTCTTTCTCAAATTCAGGCTGCAGATGTGCTTTCCAGCTTTCTTCTATTTGAACATTCATAATTCGAATCTATTGGTTATTTGGGATGCTAAAGTACAAAATAAAAAATAAAGTCCAGCCTTTTGAGGGGCTGAACTTTATATTATGTAGTGAGATAAGTGTATATCAAATCAGGTGTATATTGTGTTCTTTACATTCCATACGCATGCTCTCCGGCCAAATGCTGGCTTGTATCTCGCCGATATGTGCTTTGCGCAGATAGAACATGCACAAGCGGGACTGTCCTATACCGCCACCGATGGAAAGCGGCAGTGTATCGCTTATCAGGCGTTTGTGAAAGTAAAGTTCCAAGCGTTTTTCCTCGCCTTCTTCTTTAAGCTGACGGAGCAAGGCATCCTTGTCTACACGGATACCCATGGAGGAAAGCTCAATGCTGCGTTGCAGGGTATGGTCCCATAACAGCAAGTCACCGTTCAATCCGGGCAAACCGTTCAATCCCTTGCTGGTATAGTCATCGTAGTCCGGAGCACGTCCGTCGTGCTTCTTACCGTCACTTAATTTACATCCGATGCCGATGATGAACACGGCACCGTATTTTTTGCAGATGGCATGTTCGCGGCATTTAGGTTCCAGATCCGGATACAATTGGCGCAATTCTTCCGCATGGATGAAGTGCAGCTTCTGAGGCAGGCAGGGCTTGATTTGCGGATACATTTCGTATACCATATATTCTGTGCGCACCATGGCTGCATAGATGCGGTTCACTATCTCCTTGAGAAACTCCACATTACGGTCTTCGGCAGTAATGACGCGTTCCCAGTCCCACTGGTCTACATAGAGGGAGTGCAGGTTGCCCAGTTCTTCATCGGCACGGATGGCATTCATGTCCGTGTATATGCCATATCCCGGTTCGATATGATATTCGGCGAGCGTGAGGCGTTTCCATTTGGCAAGGGAGTGCACCACTTCGGCTTTGGCGTCTCCC
Organism: uncultured Bacteroides sp.; assembly: GCA_905197435.1. GTDB lineage: Bacteria > Bacteroidota > Bacteroidia > Bacteroidales > Bacteroidaceae > Bacteroides. The sequence continues at coordinate 7,290 of CAJJYX010000132.1, read as the reverse complement.
AAGTCCTTGATGGGGAAAGTCACGGCTCGTTCCACTCCGTTGAGGTCATCATTGATGCCCATTCCTTTCAACACGAACAGTGGAGCTGTCACACGTCGCAGGCGCAGTTCGGAAGAGAGGTTCAATTGGAAGAACTCTTTTATTTGTTTTATCCCTAATTCTGTCTGTTTTAGGTCCAATAAAGGTTTGTAACCTTCAGGGGTTATCAAGTAGCTCATAAATTTATTCAGTCTAACTTCTATTAAATTGTTCGGCAAAGATAGACATAATATTGATACTTGCTTCTGTTTTATATGAAAAAATAACAAAATGTTTGCATATTTGCGATTAGTGTTCGCAAAGTAATAATGAAAAGAAGTTCCGGTTTGATAGAAAAATATCTGAATGTTAGGAATATGATGATATTTTTTATACTTTTGCATCGCATTTGGCTCCGTAGCTTAGTGAATAGAGCGTCAGATTCCGGTTCTGAAGGTCGTGCGTTTGAATCGCACCGGGGTCACAAAGAAAGGAACTCCCTTTGCATGAATACTTTGCAAAGGGAGTTCTTTTTTTTATGCAATCTCTTGACTCGTCCCTAAGGGCAGGACTTATCTTTGCATCATAAACAAAATGCGCATGAGTTTATGAAGAATAAAATGAAGTTTAAAATCGGAGAGTTTTCCAAACTTTGCCAAGTGACCGTTAAGACGCTTCGTCATTATGAAGAGATAGGATTGATGATACCCGTTGAAGTGGATGAGTGGACGGGGTATCGCTATTACGACATCAGCCAGCTCCGGTGTATGAGCCGTATTGTTTACCTCAAGCAATTAGGGTTCAGCCTCGAAGAGATATCCGAGTTGTTTGCCGATGGCAAGGAATTTCCGGATGCTGAATTGTTGAAGGTCAAAATAGAGCGTTGCAAAAACGAGATTGAACACTTGATATGGCGGCAGACCGAACTTGCCAAATTGGAAAATTTACTCCATAAACAAGAGAATGTTATGGAAAAAGTGTTTAAGAAATCCCTCCCTTCAAGAGTTTTTGCTACCCATCGCCGTAAAATAGACTCTTATCAGGAGCTGTTCAATCTTTGTCCGAATATCATCGGGCCTGAAATGTACCGTTTGGGTTGTGAATGTCCTGCCCCGGAATATTGTTTCACGGTGGAATATAATGAGGAATATGGGGTTGACATCGATATCGAGTTTTTTGAAGCGGTGGCTGAACGCAAGGAGGATTCGGAACTGATTAAATTCAAGGAACTTCCGGAAGTACCGGTTGCGCTCTGTGTCAACCATTACGGTGCTTATGAGCATATGCCCGAAACTTTCGCCGAGCTTTTTGCGTATGCCGAGGCAAATGGATACGAGGTCATTGACCGTCCCCGGTTTTGCCATATTGACGGCATCTGGAACAAAGAAACGGTGGATGAATGGATGACGGAAATTCAGTTGCCCATCAAACTTTCTTAATCAGCCTTTGATTTCTGCGGAAAGCTTTCAACTGTGCGAATACCTAAAAATAGGGATAGGTAGTCAACTTATTTTCTGCGAACTTTGCAGACTGAAAAAAGAATTGAAATGAGAAGCCTGCATATTCTGTTCATATTGTTAGTTGTCACTTGACTCGGTTTTCCGCTGAGAGCGCAAGAAGCTATTTCTATCGGGACTCGCCACACTTTGTTTTCGCATGTCTTGAATGAGGTTAGAGAATATTGGGTGTATGTACCTGCAACCCGTCCGGGCGATAAACCGGAAGGGGGTGAGGCAGGACAATTTTGCCGTTTTTGAAAATGGGTGTTGCGGCTCTTCATCTATGAATTTTTGTTTGCAATGAATATTTATTTAAAGACACAATAGACTATTATGGCTATGAAAATATTAAATCAGTTTATCGATGATTTTGTCGGTGTTTTCCAATATCGGTTTATGGATACCTTTCAATATTTTAAAGAAAGGAAGAAAAGTAAATATTTGGGGGATAGATTTGAGGAATGGGTTGTGAAGAACTCTAATATTAGTAAAGATGGTTATCCGGACCTATGTGACAAGAAAATATTTTGGCGGCTTTTAGATTGGAGAGGTGATAAATACATTGAGGGTTATAGACCTCTGTCTTCATCATCTCCGGATTTGTTGATGGAGTGTGTTACCACTACGAGTACCATTCATGAAGTTGGAGATATTATAGCTGTAGAATGTAAATGGCGAAGTAGGATAGGTTTTTATCTCGATATAAAAGACATTGAAAAGTACGAGAGGTATATGGATTCTAATCTGTTGAACCTTCCCTATTAAAGAAACCGAGAAGGAGAAAATGAGTAGATTGGAGCGTTTTAAGAAGAAAGACAATAGATGTCTTCTGTATATCAAGTAATGGTATTGCTTTGTTATGTAAGCTCCAATCAACTGTTATTGTTTGGGTAGCCGTCAATCTTTGTGGCGAAGGCTATTATTGGTATCTAATGCGGTTTGCAACCTTTCCCAGTCGTCACAAAGCGCCTGCATGGACGGAAACAATAAATCTGCCCCTGCGTCCAGTAACACCTGCTTGTCCAGAGGACCGGTATTGACAGCCACGGTGAATATGCCTGCTGCCGTTCCGGCTTGTACGCCGATGGGCGCATTCTCTACAACAATGGCTTCATTGGCTTGTACTCCGGCTTTCTCCAGTCCCATCAAATAGGGTTCCGGATGTGGTTTCCCATATTTCACATCAAAGGCAGTCACCATGTGATTGCGTTGAAACATGCCTGGAAAGTTGTGGGAAAGACGGTCCAGCAGGGAGTGTTGGCCCGAACCGGTGACAAGTACCGGAATAAGCCCTGCCGCTTTTACCTTCTGCAGCACTTCCCAGGCGCCCGGCATGCGTTCCGGTTCCGGGTGGGTACTGAATTCGGCGCTTTTCTCGGCATAGATGCTTTTTATCATCTCGGGAGTGGCATCCTTACCGTACTGGCGTTGATAAACGATGTTGATGGTGGCGGCTCCGGTACGTCCCTCGTGCATGTATGCCTCTTCGCGGCTCAGGTGCAGGCCATGGCGTTCCATTACTTTATGCCAGGCATCGGCATGGTAGGGCATGGAATTGAACAGCACGCCGTCCATGTCAAAGAGAACGGCTTTTAAACGGATGTTGGAGTACCCGTGCTTTTCCAGATAACGGGAGATAGAGTCTTCGAACACTTGTTAATAGGGGAATTGGGAATTAAAAATAGAGAAATACAGGATAAATTGAGAATTGAGAATCGCGAAACGGCTTTTCTCTGTGCTTGCAGCACAGCCCTTCCTCAATTCTCAACTCTCAATTCTTAGTTTATCAAAGTCTTGCCCGGATGGCTTTGGACTCTTCTTCGTAACCCGGCTTGTTCAGCAGTGCAAACATGTTTCTCTTGTATGCTTCCACACCCGGCTGGTTGAACGGATTGACTCCCAGAATATAGCCGCTGATGCCGCAAGCTATCTCAAAGAAATAGAGCAGGCCGCCGATGCTTTCTTCGTTCAGAGCGGGAATAACGATGCGCATATTGGGTACGCCGCCGTCAACGTGGGCAAGCTGTGTTCCCAATTCAGCCATCTTGTTCACTTCATCCACGTGCTTGCCTGCCAGGAAGTTGAGGCCGTCAAGGTTGGCTTCGTCCGAAGGTACTTGCAGGGAGTGTTGTGTCTTCTCTACGGAGATGACGGTTTCGTAGATGGTACGTTCACCTTCCTGAATCCATTGTCCCATGGAGTGCAGGTCGGTAGAGAAGTCTACGGCAGCAGGGAAGATACCCTTGTTCTCTTTTCCTTCAGACTCACCGTAAAGCTGCTTCCACCATTCACTTACGTAGTGCAGTTTGGGGTTGTAGTTTACGAGGATTTCAATCTTCTTGCCATTCTTGTAGAGCTCGTTGCGTGTAGCAGCATAGATGGCAGCGGGGTTCTCTGCAAACGGAACATCTTTTCCGCAAGCCTTTTCCATGGCAACTGCACCTGCAACCAGCTTTTCGATGTCGAAACCTGCTATTGCGATGGGCAGCAAGCCTACCGGAGTCAGTACGGAGAAACGTCCGCCTACGTTATCGGGGATGATGAAGGACTTGTAGCCTTCGTTGTCTGCCGTTACACGGGCAGCACCTTTCTTGGCATCGGTGATGGCAACAATGACCTTCTTTGCCATTTCCTTGCCGCGTTGGTTTTCGCATTGCTTCTTCAGCAGACGGAAAGCCAAGGCTGTCTCAGTGGTGGTGCCGGATTTGGAAATGTTGATGACACCGAATTTCTTGTCTTTCAGATATTCGGTAAGCTCATATAGATAATCTTCACCGATGTTGTGTCCTGCATACAGAATGACCGGAGCCGTTTTCTTATCTTGCAACCAAGTGAAGCTGTTTGACAAAGCCTCTATCACCGCACGTGCACCGAGGTAACTTCCGCCAATACCGGCCACTACTACTACTTCGCAGTTGTCACGCAGCGTTTGTGCGGTAGCTTTCAGGTCGGCCAGATGCTCTTTAGTGATGGAGGAGGGGAGGTGCAGCCAGCCCAAGAAGTCGTTGCCCTTGCCGGTACCATTCTCTAATGCTTCCTGTGCAGCCTTTACCTGGGCTTCATAGGCGAAGACGTTTTCTTTGGAGATGAATCCAAGAGTCTTTTCAATGTTCAAACTAATCATGATATTCAATGTTTTAAATTCAGTATTTCGTTTTTTGTCTTTTCTCCCGTTTACCGGAATGAATCGGTAAGCAATTTGATTTCAATTGTCGGCGAGATGCGCTCATACAGAATATTGTATACAGCGTCTACAATCGGCATGTTGACATGATAATGCTTGTTGATTTCCTTGATACATTTTGTACCGTAGTACCCCTCAGCAATCATTTCCATCTCAATCTGCGCACTCTTCACGGAGTATCCTTTGCCAATCATCGTGCCGAACGTGCGGTTGCGGCTGAAATTGGAGTATCCCGTCACCAGCAGGTCACCCAGATAGACGGAATCATTCACGTTTCTGTTCAGCGGGTGTACCGTTTGGAGGAACCTGTTCATTTCCTGTATGGCGTTGGACATGAGCACAGACTGGAAGTTGTCGCCATACTTCAGGCCGCTGCAGATGCCGGCTGCAATGGCATATACATTCTTCAGTACCGAGCTGTATTCGATGCCGGCAACGTCATTGCTCACGGATGTCTTGATGTACGAGCTGGCCAGCTTGCGGGCAATGGTGCAAGCCTTGTCTGTGTCGGGGCAAGCGATGGTCAGATAAGAAAGGCGCTCCAAGGCCACTTCTTCTGCATGGCAGGGGCCTGCCAATACAGCGATGTTCTCAGCCGGGACGCCATATTCCTTGATGAAATATTCCGATACAATCATGTTGTCATCGGGCACGATGCCTTTGATGGCGGTGAGGATGAACTTGTCCTTGATCTTAGTCTTGAGTTTCTTCAGATGAACTTTCAGATAAGGGGAAGGCGTGACGAAGATAAGCGTATCAGACTCCTTCACTACGTCGTTGATGTTGGAGTTGAAGTTGATGCGCTTGGTATCAAACTTGACGCCCGTCAGGTAGGCCGGGTTATGGCCAAGCCGTTTGAAGTCGGCAATACGGTCGTCTCGCCGCATATACCAGTTTATCGACTCTGCTTGGGCCAGTACCATTTTTGCAATGGCTGTTGCCCAACTTCCTCCGCCCATGATGGCTATCTTACCGGGTAGTTTCATATCGAAATTAATAATTAAAAATTAAAAATCAAAAGAGGGGAAAGGAGTACCTTCGCCCTCCTCTTATCTTTAATCTTGCTTATTTAATTTTTAATTCTTTAATCCTTAATTTTACCGACCCAGTCAGCAACTTCGTTCACCGTCGGGTTTGCCAGTTCCAATTTATATTTCTTGTTGATGCCGCAAATGTCCATGTGGAGCTTTTGCGGATTCACGGCTTTCATGTCACTCACCAGATTGTAACCGGCCTTTTGGATTACGGCCACCCACTCTTCGGGGATGCCCAGTTCCATGTATCGGGCAGGAACATCTTTCGGAGTTACTTTCTCCGGGCGCATCTGCGGGAAGAAAAGCACTTCCTGGATGAATGACTCGCCCGTCATCAACATGGTCAGACGGTCGATGCCGATGCCGATGCCCGATGTGGGGGGCATACCGTATTGCAATGCTTTCAGGAAGTCCTGGTCGATGAACATGGCCTCGTCATCTCCCTTTTCGCTTAAGCGCAACTGCTCTTTGAAGCGTTCTTCCTGGTCTATCGGGTCGTTAAGCTCGCTGTAAGCATTCGCAAGCTCCTTGCCGTTCACCATGAGTTCGAAACGCTCGGTAAGGTTGGGATTGTCGCGATGTTTCTTTGTTAGCGGGCTCATCTCGATAGGATAATCTATTATAAAGGTAGGCTGTATGTATGTGCCTTCGCAGAACTCTCCGAAAATCTCGTCTATCATCTTGCCCTTGCCGAAAGTCTCGTCCACGCTGTCGAGCTTCAGTTCCTTGCATATAGCCCTTATTTCGTCTTCTGTCTTGTCGGTAAGGTCGTAGCCTGTTTTCTCTTTAATCGAGTCGAGCATGGTAACACGCCGGTAAGGAGCCTTGAAGTCTATTTCCTTTCCGTCCACTACGACCTTGGTCGTACCGTTCACGTCAAGCGCAATCCTTTCCAGCAGTTTCTCGGTATAGCACATCATCCACTTGTAATCCTTGTATGAAACATAGAGTTCCATGCAAGTAAACTCGGGATTATGGTTCTTGTCCATGCCTTCGTTGCGGAAGTTCTTTGAAAATTCATAAACTCCCTCGAATCCGCCCACGATGAGCCGTTTGAGATAAAGCTCGCAGGCTATGCGCAGGTACAGGTCAATGTCCAGCGCGTTGTGGTGCGTTATGAACGGGCGGGCGCTCGCGCCGCCGGGGATAGGTTGCAGTATGGGTGTTTCGACCTCGGTATATCCGTCTGCGTCGAACTGTGCGCGCATGCTCTTGTATATCTGCGCGCGTTTAAGGAATGTTTCCTTTATGCCGGAGTTAACCACAAGGTCAACATAACGCTGGCGGTAGCGCAGCTCGGGATCATCAAACTTGTCGTATGCCACGCCGTCCTTATACTTAACAATCGGCAGCGGCTTGAGGCTCTTCGAGAGGAGCACGAGTTCCTTTGCATGTACCGAAATCTCGCCGGTCTGTGTACGGAACACGAAGCCCTTCACACCGATGAAGTCACCGATGTCGAGGAGTTTCTTGAATACTGTATTATAGAGTTCCTTGTTCTCGTCGGGGCAGATCTCGTCGCGAGCCACGTAAACCTGGATGCGGCCCTTCGAGT
>CAJJYX010000131.1 GCA_905197435.1 uncultured Bacteroides sp. | reverse complement strand
GGCAGCTTTGGGCACCTGCCGGTACCGTTGGCATATTCTTCCATGCGCGGATATTTGCGGCCGTGGGTATATACTATCAATTTCCCTTCAGGAAGGAATTCGTTCACCATGCGTGTTGCTGCCTCCATGTAGCCTCCGGTATTGTCGCGCAGGTCGATAATCAGACCCTTGCACTTCTCGTGGCTCAGTTGGGCAATTGCATTCAGCAGTTCCACGTGCGTGGTACGTCCGAACTTGCTGATTTGTATATATCCATAGTCATTGTCGATCATATAGGCTGCATCGATGGTATTTTGCGGGATGTCACCGCGTGTGATGGTGAAATCGAGCAGTTCCTTTTCCGTTGCACGCTTGACGCCTAACTTCACCTGGCTGCCTTTCGGACCTTTCAGGTTGCGTATGGCCTTTTCATTTGTCAGGCCTTTGCCTGCAAACAAGCTGTCGTTGACCATCACGATACGGTCGCCAGGCATCAAACCGACCTTTTCCGAAGGTCCGCCGGGAATCACGCTGTTTACGTGTATCGTGTCTTCCTGAATGGTGAACTGGATGCCTATACCGCTGAAGCTGCCTTCAAGTTCGGAGTTTACCTCTTCCAGTTTCTGTGCCGGGATGTAGGTGGAGTGGGGGTCGAGTTCCGCCAATATCTGCGGCATGGCCTTCTCTACCAAATCGGTCATGTTGACGGTATCCACATACTGGTCGTCAATAACACGCAGCAAGGCATTCAGCTTGTTGGATGAGCTGTTGATGATTCCCAGTTTGTTGCCGGCAAAGTGCCTGGCATAAAACGTTCCGATAAGAATTCCCGCGACTACGCTGATTGCAATGATGAGCGGCATAAAGCGGGATGTATTTTTTGTACTCATATCTTTGGGTTGTTAGCTACGAGCTACAAGCTACAAGTGGTGGCTGTGTGGGCTGCGTAGGTTTTTAGTTTATTGTTTGTTCAAGGCTCTACTTATTATTTGTCACTTGCATTCATCGCTCGTCATTTGCAGCTATATATATCACCTCGATACCTGCCCGTTTCAAAAGTTCGATGCCGTCTTCCAGGCGGTATTTTTCGGAGTAGACCACCCGTTTGATGCCAGCCTGAATAATCAGTTTGGAGCATTCTATGCAGGGAGAGGCGGTGACGTACATGGTGGCGCCGTTACTGCTGTTGTTTGAGCGGGCTATTTTGGTAATGGCGTTTGCTTCGGCATGGAGCACGTATGGTTTGGTAACGTTGTTTTCATCTTCGCATACATTCTCAAAACCGGAGGGAGTACCGTTGTAGCCGTCAGAGATAATCATCTTGTCTTTTACAATCAGTGCACCGACTTGGCGGCGTTTGCAATACGAATTCTCAGCCCAAATGCTTGCCATACGTATATAACGCTTGTCCAATGCTTCTTGTTTGTCTTTTGTAGAATCGTCCATCATATTTATGTTTTATCGTTGGGGAGTGAACCCCATGACTCTTGTTGTCTGCCCGTCTTTAAAATAGAGAGTCAGTGAATTGGCATCCCCTTCATACTTGTACACGTTCTGCAATCCGGTGATGAATGCCTTGCCCAGTGCATCGCTCTCTCCCGACCCGCTGACTTTCACATTGATGCTGAGATCGCCAGAGTCTCCATCGGCTTTCCAGGTCCCGCTGACACTTGAACTGATGCCTTGTCCGGTGACGGTGGTGCCCATCAGCTCCCCATCCAGTTCGGTGCCTTCGAAATTGAGGGTGAAAGTGCTTTTCTGTTCATACAGTTTTTTCAGACTCTCCTCCATCGCTTTATTATCGTTGTTCCAAAGGTCTGGATAGAATTGGGCATTACTGCCTTTATTGGTGAGCCGGCTGAGTTTCCATGTCTTTCCGGTGAGTATCTCGATAACATCGTCCTCGTTGTTGCAACCGCTTAGCAGGGGAAGCAATGAAAATACGAGCAGCAGGCAACTGATGCCCTTTATAAGTCTCTTCATTTCTTTATTCCGTTTCTGATTAATAATGCGTCGATTGTGGGCTCTTGTCCGCGGAAACGTTTATAGAGTGTCATCGGATGCTCCGTTCCACCTTTGGAAAGGATGTTCTCACGGAATGAGGCGGCTGTCTCCGGATTGAAGATGCCCGTCTGCTTGAATAGCGAGAAGGCATCTGCATCCAGCACCTCCGCCCACTTATAACTATAGTATCCGGCAGAATACCCTCCGGCAAAGATATGGGAGAATTGCGTACTCATGCAGGTCCCTTCCACGGAGGGGAGTATTTGCGCTTTTTCCCAAGCTTTCTTTTCATATGCTTCCACGTCACCTTCAAACGGGGTGTTGCGTGTGTACCAAGCCATGTCCAGCAAGCCGAAGCTTACTTGCCGGAGACAGGCGTACGCCGCATTGAAGTTGGACGAATCCACGATGCGTTGTACCAGTTCGTCCGGTATCAGTTCCCCGGTTTGATAATGGCGGGCAAATGTGTGCAGGAACTCCTTCTCGATGGCAAAGTTCTCCATGAATTGGGAGGGAAGCTCCACAAAGTCCCAATACACATTGGTTCCGCTCAGACTTCCATAAGTTGAATTGGCAAACATGCCATGCAGGCTGTGCCCAAATTCGTGCAGAAAGGTCTCTACCTCACCGAAGGTCAGCAGGGCAGGCTTGTCCTGTGTCGGTTTGGTGAAGTTCATCACGATGGATATGTGGGGACGGCTGTTCTCGCCGGTCTTTTCGTCAATCCACTGTTCTTTGTAGCTGGTCATCCAGGCGCCCGAACGCTTGCCCGGCCGGGGATGGAAGTCGGTATAGAATACGGCAAGGAATTTGCCGTCTTTGTCGAATACTTCGTAGGCGTCCACATCTTTATGATAGACGGGGATATCAGGCTTTTTCTTGAAGGTGATGCCATACAGCCTGGTTGCCAGGCCGAACACCCCTTCCTTCACATTGTTCAGTTCAAAGTAAGGGCGGAGCAGTTCGTCATCGATGTTGAACTTCCGGTCCTTCAATTTATGGGAATAGTATGCCCAGTCCCAGGGCATCAGGGTGAAGTCTTCTCCCTCTGTCTGGCGTGCCAGGGCTTGCACTTCTGCATATTCTTGCTTGGCGGTAGGCGTATAGGCTTCCAGCAGTTGGTTCAGCAGCTTATACACGGCCTCACTGTTCTGTGCCATGCGTTCCTGAAGATTGTACTCGGTGAAATTGTCATAACCTAAGAGTTGGGCAATCTCCATACGGACATTGACCAGCTTCTTTACGATTTCCATGTTGTTATTGGCATTGTCATGCGTACATTTCGTATTGCAGGCCATATATATTTCGCGCCGCAAGTCGCGGTTGTCTGCATACGTCAGGAAAGGACCGTAGCTGGGAGCTTGCAAGGTGAACACCCATCCTTCGATGCCTTTTTCTCCGGCAGTTTCGGCAGCGGCTTCTATGGCGCTTTCCGGTAGTCCGGCCAGTTGTGACTTGTCGGTAATGATGAGTTTGTAGTCGTTCGTCTCTTTCAGGTTGTTCTCGCTGAATTGTAAGGTCAGCAGGCTGAGCTCTTTGCATAGGGCGCGGTATCTCTCCTTGGCCTCTCCCCGGAGGTTTGCGCCGTTGCGTGCAAAGCCGTTATAAACATCTTCCAGCAGCTTGTGCTGTTCCGGGGTCAACGTTTCTTTGTCTTGCTGTTCGTAGACCGCTTTGATGCGTGCAAACAGTTCTTCGTTCAGGGTGATGTTGTTTTCATGCTCGCTTATCATCGGCATGATTTCTTTGGCCAGTTCCTGCAGTTCGTCGTTCGTTTCTGCGCTGAGCAGATTGCCGAATACGGTGCTGGTGCGGTGCAGCATTTCGCCGGACTTCTCGTAGGCCAGCACAGTGTTGGCAAATGTCGGGGCTTCCTGATTGTGGATGATGGCGTCTATTTCCGCATTCTGGCGGAGGATGCCTTCGCGGATGGCAGGAACATAGTCGCCTGTCTTGATTTTGTCGAACGGGACAGTTCCGTGCAGTGTAGAGTATGGTTCAAAAAAAGGATTTTGAGACGATATGTTGTTCATAAAGCAAAGCAATATTAGGGTTAGTATAATCTTCATCATCTTTAAAGTGGTTGATAAAAAACGAACTAACTGCAAAATTGCAAAAAAAATAGGCGACTTCTGCAGAAGTCACCTATTTTTTATTATTTTCTAACTGTATATTAGCAGTTAACTGATGCCATGTGAGCGATCAGGTCAAGAACCTTGTTAGAATAACCGATTTCGTTATCATACCAAGATACAACCTTAACGAAAGTATCAGTCAAAGCGATACCAGCCTTAGCATCGAAGATAGAAGTGCGAGTGTCACCCAAGAAGTCAGAAGAAACGACTGCATCTTCAGTGTAACCCAGAACACCCTTCAATTCGCCTTCAGAAGCTTCCTTCATGGCAGCGCAGATTTCAGCGTAAGTAGCGGGCTTAGCCAGATTAACTGTCAAGTCAACTACAGATACGTCCAAAGTCGGAACACGCATAGACATACCTGTCAGTTTGCCGTTCAATGCCGGGATAACTTTACCTACAGCCTTGGCAGCACCGGTAGAAGACGGGATAATGTTGCCGGAAGCAGCACGACCACCTCTCCAGTCTTTCATGGAAGGACCGTCAACTGTCTTCTGAGTAGCAGTTGTAGAGTGAACAGTAGTCATCAAACCGTCAGTGATACCCCATTTGTCGTTCAATACCTTAGCGATAGGAGCCAAGCAGTTGGTAGTACAAGAAGCGTTAGATACGAATTGAGTACCTTTAACGTAAGTCTTCTCGTTAACACCGCAAACGAACATCGGAGTGTCGTCCTTAGAAGGAGCAGACATTACAACATATTTTGCACCAGCTTCGAGGTGAGCTTGAGCTTTTTCTTTAGTCAGGAACAAACCTGTAGATTCAACTACATATTCAGCACCTACAGCATCCCATTTCAAGTCAGCAGGGTTTCTTTCAGCAGTTACACGGATTTCTTTGCCGTTTACAATCAGCTTGCTGTTTTCAACATCAGCTTCGATAGTTCCATCGAAGTGACCGTGCATAGTATCATACTTCAGCATGTATGCCAAGTAATCTACCGGGCAAAGGTCGTTAATACCAACGATTTGAATATCGTTTCTTGTCTGAGCAGCGCGGAAAACGAAACGTCCGATACGTCCGAATCCATTAATACCTACTTTAATCATTTTGTTTAAACTTTTAAGGGTTTTATAATGTCTAAAAATAAACTTTCGCTTATTAATTGCATTTCTTTCGGAAATGCGGTGCAAAAGTAAGAAAATGTTTTTATATTCGTAGCCTAAATCATAATTAAATAATTGAAAAGATGGGAAAAAGTTCATTTTTACAGGAATTTAAGGCTTTTGCCATGAAAGGCAATGTGATAGACATGGCTGTCGGTGTGATTATCGGTGGGGCATTCGGGAAAATTGTCTCTTCCATTGTGGCAGATGTGATTATGCCTCCTATCGGGCTGTTGGTGGGCGGTGTCAACTTTACAGACTTGAAGTGGGTGCTGAAACCTGCCGAGGTGGTGGATGGGCAGGAAATTGCTGCCGTGACATTGAATTATGGCAATTTCCTGCAAGTAACCTTCGACTTTCTGATAATAGCATTCTCTATCTTCATGTTCATAAAGTTGCTGACCAAGCTGACCGAAAAGAAGAAAGAGGAAGCACCGGCCGCTCCTCCGGCTCCTCCTGCACCGAGCAAGGAAGAACTGCTGCTGACCGAAATCCGTGACTTGTTGAAAGACCGGAAGTGATTGTGACTCTGCGCATCTGCCTCCGGGACAGAAAAGCACAGGGTATAGGAGTGAATAACGATTGAAAGCCTTTTAACATGTGATTGAAAGCCTTTTAATAGAGTATTGAAAGGCTTTCAATCAGCCCTCTTCCTACGGGACAGCCGGCCTGACTTCCGGCTTGTATGAATCTCAAATAACGAAAAATCTATGTTCTTTAAGAAAAGCCGTGCCAAAATTGGAGGAAAATTCAAGTGGTTTCCTCGTGCGTGTGTGTTGAAACATCCTGTGAATACACAAGAATTGGGCGAAGCCATCAGTCATAAATGCACGGTTACGCCAGCTGATGTGCATGCCGTTATCCGCGCCTTGCCCGAAGTGATGGCGTTCTATCTCGAAAACGGGCGCAGTGTGCATCTGGACGGCCTGGGGTCGTTCTACTACAAATTGAGTTGTGCCGGAAAAGGGGTGGACAGCCCTGAAGAGGTGAGCGTAGAGCAGGTGCAGGCAGTGCGTGTGCAGTTCATTCCCGAGCGGAGCAAACAAGCGGACGGCTATCACCGTGTATTGGGTGAGGGCGTGGAGTTGGTGGAACTCGGGAAATAAATGGCGGATTTTACGATTATTCCCCTACTTTTTTCTATTTTTGCAAATCATTTATTTAAATCTATACAGATTAGTATGCAAGAGAAGATCATTATTCTTGATTTTGGTTCGCAGACCACGCAGCTCATCGGCCGCCGGCTGCGCGAACTGAATGTCTATTGCGAGATTGTACCTTATAACAAATTTCCATACGGGGATGAGAGCGTAAAAGGAGTTATCCTTTCGGGTAGTCCCTTTTCTGTTTATGATAAGAGTGCATTCAAGGTAGATTTGGGCGGAATTCGCGGGAAATACCCCATTCTGGGCATCTGCTACGGTGCACAGTTTATCTCTTACAGCAACGGTGGACGGGTGGAACCGGCAGGAACCCGTGAGTACGGACGTGCCCATCTCAGTTCTTTCGATTCGGAGAACACCCTTTTCAAAGGGGTGAGGAAAAATTCCCAGGTATGGATGAGCCACGGAGACACGATTACCGCTATCCCCGCTAACTTCAAGATTATAGCTTCTACGGATAAGGTGGCAATCGCTGCTTACCAGGTGACCGATGAAAAAATATGGGGAGTGCAGTTCCATCCGGAAGTGTTCCATAGCGAGGATGGCACGCAGATGTTGCGCAACTTCGTGGTGGACATTTGCGGCTGCAGCCAGAGCTGGAGCGCTGCGTCGTTTGTAGATACCACTGTTGCCGAACTGAAGGAACAGCTTGGCAGCGACCGCGTTATCCTGGGGCTGAGTGGCGGAGTGGATTCTTCGGTGGCCGCCGTGTTGCTGCATCGTGCCATCGGCAAGAACCTGACCTGCATCTTTGTGGACCACGGACTGCTCCGCAAGAATGAGTTCAAAAACGTGATGCACGACTACGAGTGCCTGGGACTGAACGTGATTGGCGTGGATGCCAGCGAGAAATTCTTCAAGGATTTGGAAGGAGTGACCGATCCCGAACGGAAGCGTAAAATCATCGGCCGCGATTTTATCGAAGTCTTCGATGCCGAGGCACACAAGATAACCGATGCCCGCTGGTTGGCACAAGGCACCATTTATCCCGACCGCATCGAGAGCCTGAACATTACGGGCAAAACCATCAAGAGCCATCACAACGTGGGCGGACTGCCGGAGGACCTGCAGTTTTCCTTGGTAGAACCGTTGAAGCAGCTGTTCAAGGATGAGGTCCGACGTGTGGGACGCGAACTGGGAATGCCCGAACATCTGATTACCCGCCATCCTTTCCCCGGCCCGGGACTGGCTGTCCGTATCCTGGGGGACATAACACGGGAGAAGGTACACATCCTGCAGGAAGCTGACGATATTTTCATACAAGGCTTGCGCGATTGGAAGGTGAAGGATGCCGACGGAAATGAAACGGTGCTTTATCATCAGGTTTGGCAGGCGGGAGTTATCCTGCTTCCGGTGCAGTCTGTCGGTGTAATGGGAGATGAACGTACGTATGAACGTGCTGTTGCCTTGCGTGCTGTAACTTCTACCGATGCCATGACTGCCGACTGGGCGCATCTGCCTTATGAGTTCTTGGGCAAGGTTTCCAATGATATTATCAACAAGGTGAAAGGGGTGAATCGCGTAACCTACGATATCTCCTCAAAACCGCCTTCCACAATTGAGTGGGAATAAGTAATACCTGAAAAGGGGATGAATTTCATTTTGAATTCATCCCCTTTTAGTTTCTTACGTGAGGCAGTGCATCACTCTCATGCAAGTATCAGATTTTCTGCATCGGGTATTACGATTTCTCCGCGGTGCAGCTCTATCAATCCTCTGTCCTGCATGTTGTTGAGAGCCTTTGATATCCCTGCGCGAGTCTCGTTGACTATTTGGGCTAAATCTTCCATCTTGATTTTCAGTACTTTCTTTCCCGACGGGCGTTCTACGTGGCTGAGGATGAAATGGGAAATACGTGCTTCAAGATCGTTGCCTGCCACCTTCCATAAGCGGTTATGCAGCATTTGGGCGCGGTTGCTCACCATGTTCATATAGTTCAGGCGGAATATCTCATAGCTGAATAGCTCTTTCATCACGAACGCTTTGCTGATGCTGACCGTATGTACCTCCGTATTGGCGCGGTGTGTAGAAGCATAGGATGTGTTCATGCCGAACATGGAATAAGGTTCGATCAGGTAGGGAGCCGGAAAATATTCCGTAAAGCTGTAAGAAGCATCAGCGGATAATGTGGAAGATGCTACTTCTCCTTTTAGAATGAACACCAGTTCGTGGCAGGAAGAATCTTTTTGCAAAAGAAGCTCTCCCGGTTTATGTTTCGTGAAATGCAATTTTACCTTTTCCAAGATACAGGTGAAGTCCTCTTGGGCAAGTCCTTGAAAAAGGGGTAATTGTAATAGTGTATCGAACATTGTTTCCATATAGTTTCTGTATTATGGTTCAAGAACAAAAGTAGGTATAATCGCTCTCTGCCGTAAACACTTACCCTCTCTTTTTGTTTTTTTTATTATTTCTTAAACGTGCTATTCATTCAGTTTTAAGAAATTTTGCAGAATGTATAAAAATAGATTATCTTTGCAAAAAAGAAAAAGGAGGAACGTATGTTTTCAGCATTTAATTGGCAACAAATGACCAGCGCTTTTATTGTGTTGTTTGCCGTAATAGATATTATAGGCTCTATTCCTATTATCATCAACCTGAAAGAGAAAGGAAAAGACGTAAATGCATTAAAAGCTACGTTGATATCGTTTGCACTGTTGATAGGCTTTTTCTATGCAGGTGATATGATGCTGAAACTGTTTCACGTAGACATCGAGTCGTTTGCCGTAGCAGGTGCGTTTGTCATCTTCCTGATGTCGTTGGAGATGATTCTCGATATTGAGATATTTAAGAATCAGGGGCCTATAAAGGAGGCTACATTGGTGCCGCTGGTGTTTCCGTTATTGGCGGGAGCCGGAGCATTCACCACGTTACTCTCTTTGCGTGCCGAGTATGCCAGTGTCAACATCATCATTGCGCTGGTGCTGAATATGATATGGGTGTATTTTGTTGTCAGCATGACGGGACGCGTGGAGCGTTTTCTCGGTAAGGGCGGAATTTATATTATCCGCAAGTTCTTCGGCATTATCCTGCTGGCGATTTCCGTACG